>CAZBZH010000368.1:0-4982 GCA_964496265.1 uncultured Acidobacteriota bacterium
CGGTCATCCCGGCGGCGCCGGCCACGGCCGGTGCGCCCCCGAGCCGCACCTCGACGAGGTTGTCGTCGAAGGGCACGGGTTGGTCGATGCCGTTCTCGGCGAGAATCGCGGCCCCGCCATCGGCAGCCGGCCCCGAGATGCTGCCCAGCTGGTAGGCGCCGAAGGCGACCAGCAGCATCGCGGCCGCAGCCATCAGCCAGGCCGCCTTGCCCATGTTCCGCGCCTTTTCCCGCGTGCGGAAGGGGGTGACCTCCGCCTCGGGAGCCGCGCCGGATTCGATCCGGTCCCAGACCCGATCGAGGGTGCGGTCCGACCCCGCGGCGGGAGCCTGTTTGCCCGCAGCCTCGTCGAGGGCCAGGGCATCCAGGGCCCGGGCCTCGCGCCAGAAGTTCTGGAGCGACGGGTCGTCGACCAGGTGGTCGATGGTCGGCAGCAGCTCGATCGAGTCGAGCTCCTGGTCGATCAACGACGACAGGGCCAGTTCGTTGCGTTCGCGATCACTCATGACGTCGTACCTCGTCCGGCCGCCAGCGGACCGAGTTCCTCGATCAGCTTCTTGCGCGCCCGATGGACGTTGGATTTGACCCGGGCCAGGCTCCAACCGGTGGTCTCGACGATCTCGCCGTAGGAGTACTGCTCCAGTACGGCGAGCTCGAAGGCCCGGCGGTGGTCCGGTTTCAGTTTGTGCAGGGCCCGCCCCAGCCGTTCGTGGAGCAGGGTTCCGGCGGTGGTCTCTTCAGGGGTGTGCTCGTCGGAGGCCACGGTCTCGAAGGGCTGCATGTCTTCCCGCGGTGTCTCGACGGGGACGAGCAGCTGCTTGCGCCGGCTCTTGTTGATGATCAGGTGGCGGGCGATCGAGATCAGGTAGCCGCGAAGATTGCCGCCCTGGAACGAATCGAAACGGATGGCCCGGATGAAGGTCTCCTGCAGCAGATCCTCGGCCAGATCACGCTGTCCGAGCCGGCGCTGCAGGAAGCCCAACACCGAGGCGCCGTGGTCCCGGTAGGCCTGCTGCCAGAACGCTTCGCCGCCGGTGGGCTCTTGAGTTTCCATCACCATCGCCATCATGCAGCGTAGTACAGCCGCCGGCGTTCATCGGTTGCAGGGGAATGTCAGGCTTTCGCCTCACATTCGCGAACCAACGAATCTGAGCTCGAAAATAGCCGGTTCAGCCTGAATCCCGCAGCATCTCGGCGGCGCAATCCGGGCAATAGCCGTGGGTGAACGACGCCTCCGAGTGGTCGTCGATGAACGCCTCCAGCTGGTTCCAGTCGCCGCTCTCGTCCTTGATCTTCTTGCAGCTGCTGCAGATCGGGAGCATGCCCTGCAGGATCTTGATCTCCCGGCTCTGGGCCTCGGCGCGGGCGTTGAGTTCGACCAGGTTCTGGTGGGTCTGCTGAAGCTGGCCGTGGGTCTGGGCCAACCGGTCGTTGGTGCGCCGCTGGGCCCGCCAGGCCAGCCAGGCCATCAGGGCCAGGGTGCCCACGGCGAAGGCGACCACGATCATGGCGATGCGAATGGTCCGCTCCCGCTCCAGGCGCAGCCGGTCCATGGCCAGGTCCGCTTCCAGCCGCTCGATATGCTGATCCCGCTTGAGCAACTCGAATCGAGCCTGGAGGTCGGCGAGCTTGCGGCGCCGGTCCTCCCGATTGGCTCGGTCGATTTCCTGCAGCCGCTGTTGCGCGGTCAGCGCCCGGCCCGGTTGCCCCAGTGCGGTGTGGGTCTGCGCCAGCAGCTTCGCCGTCGAACGCTCCAGCCTGCGGTCCCCCGCCTCCTCGGCGACCCGGAGCGACTCCTCGAGCAAGGCCAGCGCCCGAGCAGGCTCCCCGGTGCGCAGCAGCGAATGGGCCAGTCCCTGCCGGGCCCAGGCCATCCAACGGGGACTCGCGTCCATCCGCTCGAAGTAGTCCACCGCCGCCAGCGAATACTCCAGCGCTTCGCGGGACCGCCCCAGGTGGTTGAGGTTGAAGGCGATATTCATGCGGATCTGCGCCTGCCCGATCCGGTCTTGCACCTCGTCGGCCAACGCCAGCGCCCGTTCATTGATCTCCAGGGTGTCGGCGTAGCGCCCCGAGAGGGACATCGACGCCGCCAGGTTCTGGAGCGAGACGATCTCGAGCTGCCCCTGCCCCTCCCAATGAGGCAGCGCCTTGCGGTAGTACTCGATCGCCCGGTCGTAGCTCTCGGTGTAGTGGTAGATCGAACCGAGTTCGTTATAGAGGTCCGCCACCAGTGCCGGCTCGATGGTCTCGCCGTCGTCGAGGTGCGGGTCGGCGATCAGGTAGGCCTCGAGCATGGTCTCGAACGCCTCCTCGTAGCGCATCGCCTCGATCTGGCCCCGGCCCACCGACATGGCGGTCACGACCCGGTCGCGGACTCCCCCGGACTGCTCGGCCAATGCCCGGGCGTCGGCCAGCATCTCCAGCGCCTCCTCGTGGCGTTCCTGGCCACTCAGCGCACGGCCCAGCCGGCGCCGGGCGTAGATCGCCGCTCCCGGATCCTCCAGCCGTGGCGCGAGTTCGAGCGCACGGCGCCCGTGGCGCTCGGCGGCTTCCCAATGCCCTCGCTTGCCGAAAGCGGTGGCCCGGACCGCTTCCAGATCGAACAGGCGCCGGTCGGACGGGTACTCCCCGATCAACCCCTCGGCCCGCTCGGCGTACTCGAGAGATCGCAGCGGCGCCGTGATCGCGGTCCCCCGGGCCAGTTTCAGCAGGGTATCGAGGGCGTCACCGCCCTGTTGCCCGGCCAACTCCTGTTCGAGCTCGTCGATGCGTGGGTCCTCGGGGACCGCGGCGTGCAGGGGAACCACGACGAGCAGGCAGAGGGCCAGGAACACAGACGAACCGAGCCTCGAGAGCGCCTCGATCACTGGGGTGGGAGAGGCCATAGGGCTGAGCCTATCCCAAGCGGGGCGCGGCGGGAAGCGGCAAACGCCAGGTTCCAGGCGGCTAGTCGGAATCGCTCGAAAGCCGCGCCAGATTGGACATCCCGCTCATGTTGCCCGTCCCGTCGAAGCTGAAGACAGCGGCGAATACCGGGGTTCGTCCCTCGGCGGGAATCGTCACCTGCTGCGGCTTTCCGGCCGCCGGCGTCAGATCGGTTCCCAGCGCCCGGGCGGCCCACCAGTTGACCTGGGACGGATCCCCGGTCATCGCCTCGGAGATCGGACGGTCGCTCCACACGATGTGGTAGCGCTCGGCGTCGGCGGGAGCGGTCCAGCGCAGCAGGACCCCGCTCTCGTCTCGCGTGATCCGGGCATCCTCGATCCGCTTCGGCGCTTCCCGGTCCTTGCGCTTCTGCTTCTTGACGTGCCGGTAGTAGCGGCCGTGGTACTGACCGTACCAGTCGCCGAACTTGGCCCGCCGCACGGGCGGTTGTCCGCCGTCGATCCCCCCGTCGACGTAGTCCTCGAGTTGCTCGAGGAACCGTTCCTGGCCGGTCTTGGCGTAGTACCAGGCCTGGGGATCGACGAAGGTGTGGGCGGTGTCGTCGGAGGTGCCGGGTGCACAGGGCCGCAATGTTCCGCCGAAGCGGGCGGTGTGGTAGTTCCACTCGAACAGGCCGGAGACGAAGTTCCAGGCCTCGGCGTAGGCCTGGGGGTCGCCGTCGGGACCTTCGATCTCATGCATGTAGTCCAGCAGCGCCCGCAGCAGGTAGCCGGTCATGAACACGGTGTCCCGGTTCTTGTGATCGATCCGCTGGCCGCACACATCGTTCTGGGTCGGGTAGAGGTACTCCCGCAGGTAACCGGTCATCTGCTCGAACATCTCCCGGTCGCCGCTGGCGCGATAGGCCGCCAGGGAATGAGCCAGGGCGTGGCCGGTGCCGCGGCTGGAACGATCGGGCGAGGGCTCCGACCGGGTCAGACGGCTGCGGCGAAACTCCTTGATGAAGTTGTACCAGTCGCGAATCCACGGATTGCCGCTGTAGTGGTAGGCCTCCTCGACGAAGTAGAACCAGCCGTGCTGGTCGTCCCGGGCCTTGGCGTCCTTGGACGTTCCCGGGAGATAGACCGGTTTGTCCCCCTGGGCGCGCCAGCTGCCTCCGGCATAGGGAGCCTGGGTCAGGCCCAGCGTCTCCCAGTCTCGGGCGAAGTCGTAGCCGGCCATCCACTGGGGCCGCACGTTGAGTTCCCCCAGCGCCGCACGCTCGGCGGCGAAGTAGTCGTCCGGGTGCCCGGTGGCCGCGAAGTACTCCTGGCTCGCCGGCCAGCCTCCACCCTGAGAGACCCCCCACTTGCGCTTGATGTCGATGCCGTAGGCGTCCCAGCCGAAGCGGTAGCGGTACTTATTGCGGGTGTCGTAGTCCTTCTTGCCGAAGGTGGCGCGCCGGGGATCCGCCGGCTTGTGGGAGTCGATCGGCACCACGCCGTCCAGATCCAGCGTCGCCCGGGTCTGCGCGTACCAGGAGACCGGCAGCACCGGCACCGGGTGGGACTGGAAGGTCGAGGCCAACGCCGCCAGCTGCCTGTCCGACGCCGAGCCGTCGTGAAAGAAGAGCAGCGTCTCCTTCAGCACGTGCTGCATGTCCTCGAGCCAGTAGCGTCCGGTCGGGCTCGGCTCCGGCGCCCGGTCCTCGTCCTCGCCGTCGTGGAACTGCTCCCCCCATTCGGGGAACAGCTCGAGGTGCAGGGTCTCGCCGTCGTAGGACAGGCCGTTGGGCCAGGTCTGCCAGAAGTTGCGGGTCATCGCCGTAACGCCCCGCTTGCCGTCGCTCACGTCGAGGTATCCGTCGGGAATCTCCCCGGCCGCCTTCTCGGCCCCCTCGCCGTCGCGCACGGTAAAGCGATCGTGCATCTCCTGACGCAACGCCAGTGCCTCCCCGGAACCACCGGTGTGCACCGCGCCTCCCCCACGCCCGATGCGCACGGTCGGTTTCGCGCCCTGGGTCAGCCGGTAGTCCAGATCGAGGCGGTCCACGTAGAGCGGACCGGCGAAACGCTGGTTGCCGGCGGAGTTCTGCAGCTGGTAGTCGACCTTGAT
>CAZBZH010000369.1:0-4969 GCA_964496265.1 uncultured Acidobacteriota bacterium
CGGCTCCTTCGCCTTCTCGCCGGATGGTGAGCGGGTCGCGTACCTGCGCATCGACGGCAGCCGACGCACGCTGACGGTCCGCAATCTGGCAAGCGGCGAGGAGCGCTCCCTGATCGAAAGCGTCGCTCCGGTCACGATCACCGGCGATGCGATCGCCTGGCATCCCAACGGGCAGCTACTGCTTTTCGCCCAGTCCGAGATCGGGAGTCGCGAGGGGAGTTCGCGCGGGCGCCTCCAGCACCTGCGGCTCTACGACTTCGAGCGCGGAACCGATCGATCCCTCGACGAGCGTGACTGGGGTGCGCTCGATACGGCGAGTTGGCTGCCCGATGGAAGCGCCTTTGTCTTCTCCGGCGCCAACGGCGAAACCGGCTGGAACTTCCAGCTATTCCGCTACGAACTCGAAGACGAGGCGTTGCATCGCATCACCCGCGACTACGACACTTACTTCGGCACCTCACTCGACCGCGACGCAGGAGCGATGCTCACCCTGCGCCATTCACGCGAGGCCCGTCTCTTCGTCGGTTCGCTCGAGGACCATGCCGCGGGCCGGGCCGAGGACTGGGGCGAGGGGGGTGTTCACGGTCTCGCCTGGGCGGACGAAGAACAACTGGTCCACGCCCTCGACTATCGGCTCTGGCGCGTCAGCGGCGACGGCGGCCGCACGCTCCTGACGCCGGAGCAGCGGACCTACCGCGACCTCAGCTACTGCGGTGAGTCCGGACCGGTTGTCGAGTCCTGGGGCAGTGAGACGCACTCGCAAGAATTCCTGCGCGTCCATCCCGACGGCACCCTCGAAACGCTGTTCGCTCCCAAGGGGGGGCTGTGGCCGTCCATGGCGAGTTGTTCTCCGGATGGTGGCCGTATTGCCTTCGCCGGTGGCGGCACCGGCGAGCAGCGTGTCTATGTCCTCTCGGTTGACGGTGGGGATCCACGGCCGATCAGCGATTTCTCCTGCGGTTTGCCGCACTGGTCACCGGATGGCAAACGCATCGCCTGCGCCAGTGAGAATAGCGCCGGGGACCCGACCCTCTCGATCCTCGACGTGGCGCGCGGGGAGCGCGTCGCCGAACTCTCGCCCGGCGGTCGTATCTCCGACTTCGAGTGGCACGCTGAGCAAGGCATCGTGCTGGCGCTTCGCGGCGACCGGGTCAGCCGGATCGTCCATCTGCCCGAAGACGGCGCACCTGTCGAGCCGCTGCTGACCGTTGACGGGGTGGTTTCGGCGATGGCCTGGTCTCCGGGCGGCCGGCTTGCCCTCGCTCGCGGCCCCTACCGCTCGGTCGCCGTTCTGATCCGCGACGAGCGGAGCGAGACTCCCTAGGGAACGTCGGTCCAAGCCAAGGCAGCACTGGTTCGCGTGTGGCTCCACCCCACGCAACGGCAGGGCGGAGCCGAGAGACTATCTGCAGTCGAACAGGACCTGTGTGTTGCACGTGGGGCTGCATGCTCCATGCGGGTCCTGGCTGCAGGTGCAGGTTTGTTTGTGCCAGGTCTTGCCGCCGAGGCAGGAGTAGTTATTCCCGCCTGTCGAGCAGACCGTTTCGGTGGTGTCCTGCCAACCGGAGCAGGCCGGGGGAGGGCCGATGATCGAGCACACGCCGCAGTTGGTGTCGCAGGCGACCGGGGTGCAATCCAGAGTCGCGCTGGTCGACGCGACGATCTCTGCGCCTTTCTTCTCCGCCCACTGCTCGGGTGTCATGAGCCGCGTGGAGAGTTCGCCGCATCGGCCGTTCTGAGGAGGCGTCACATCCAGCACAAGGTCGACGAGGGGAGCCTTTTCAGTTGCGCCGACGGTCAGGCAGGTGAACAGGGCGAAGAGCGCGAGAAGCATTCTCATAGTGCCTCCGAGGGTTGAGGCCATCCTTTGCTCAAGAACTACGCCGGTTCGAGGTCGGCTGCAAGGACAAGCCGTTGTTGCGATGCAACTCCCGCACGAAGCGTTGCGCTCTCCAACTTTATTTCTGCTGCTGAAGTTGGCGTTTCGTCGTCTGTCAGCCGCCACGCGGGATTCCGGGGGCGTTCCTGTTCTCGTTCGGTAGGCGTCAGCGCGGATCCAACGCCTCGGCCAGCGCAGCCAGAAATGCCATGCGGTGGCGGGAGAGCTCCCGCCCGGTGGCGTCCGGCCAGGCGCTGTGCATCGCGATGACGATGTCTCGCTGCGGGTCGATGAAGATCGTCTGGCCGAAGATGCCGATCGCCGCGTAGGTGCCTCCACCCAGCAGCCACCAGTAGTAGCCGTACTGCTCCGCGGCGGGGGAAGGGGTGGTGGACTGGGTCATCCAGCCCTCGGGCAGCACCCGGGTGCCGTCGGGCAGCACGCCGTCCCGCAGGGCGAAGCGGCCAATGCGGGCGTAGTCGCGCAGGGTGGCGTTGATGCAGCAGCCGCCCAGTTCCTCGCCCCGAGCCCGGTCCAGGGTCCAGACCGCGTCGGCCTCCATGCCGAAGGGGCGCCAGATCTTGTCCTCGAGATAGGTCGAGAGGTTGTTGCCGATCGCCGAGCGCAGCAGGGCGCCGGCGATGTTGGTCTCGCCGGTGTTGTAGTTGAAGCGCTCGCCGGGAGCCGCGGCGGCGGGGAGTTCGCGCATGTAGTCGAACAGCGCCACCGAACCGAGGGGCGCCCGGGACAGGTCGGAGTTCTCGTCGGTGTAGTCCTCGTTCCAGCGCACGCCCGAGGCCATCTGCAGCACCTGCCGGATCGTCACCTCGTCGTAGGCGGAGCCCTTCAAGCGCGGCAGGTAGTCGACCACCCGTTCATCGACGCTCTCGATGTAGCCGTCCTGGATCGCCGCGCCGATCAACATGCTGGTCACCGACTTGGTGACCGAGAAGGAGAGCCAGCGGCTCGCCTCGTCGTTGCCCAGTGCGTAGCGCTCCAGCAGAACCCGGTCTCCCCTGAGCGCGATCACCCCGGCCACCCGCATCTCGCGGATGTAGTCGTCGACGGTGAGTTCGCGATCCCGAAACCGGTAGCGGAAGGCGCTCCAATCCCGCAGGTCGGGAAGCAGCGGGTAGGCCAGCGCCCCTCGCGACACCACCCGGGTTGGCGAGAGCCGGTCGATGGCCCGGTAACCCGCCACCTGCCGTGGCGGCGACCAGGTCAGGATCTCCGCCGACGGCGGCTCGAGGTCGCGCTCTTGCGCGGTGAGCGGCCCGCCGAGAGCGAGGGCGGCGATCAGGATGGCGGAGATACAGAGGTGCTTCATCGGAAGGTGCTCCGGGGTTGGGACGGTGCTTCGCCGAGTCTCCTGGTGGAGGTCGGGCCTCGGCTGGTTCCTGGCTTCGGTGGAGTCGGCGTTCGTGGGCTGGGGGGCATCGGCGCATTGTAGCGCCGCCGGGGCCCTGGGCGGGCGCGGCTCTCCGGCGCCAAATCCCGGCTTGCCAGGCTCCGCGGGCCCTCCCCGCGGAACAGCCCCAGGCCTCGTTTCCTACAGAAAATAGAGGATTTACGGGTCATTGGCGCGGCATCGCGGGCCATTTCCCGGGGGCCCCTGGCGGGAGGCGCGCCCGCGCGCGGAATGTGCAACTATGTACGCCGCAAATCGGACCCTACAGGAGGAGTGGACGGTAATGGACCTTACGACGCTGACTTATCTGGTGCCCGTTGCGGGCCTGCTCGCGCTGATCTACGCGTTCATCAAGGCGCAGTGGATCAACAAGCAGGACGTGGGCACGGACCTGATGGCCGAGTTGGCCACCGCGATCGCCGAGGGCGCGCGCACCTTCTTGCGCCAAGAGTACAAGGTGCTCTTCGTCTTCGTCTTGATCGTCGCGGGCCTGCTGGCTTTCGCGAACTCCGGTCAGGCCGGATCCTCCTGGATGATCGCCGTTTCCTTCGTGGTGGGTGCCTTCTGTTCGGCGCTGGCCGGCTTCATCGGCATGACCGTGGCCACCAAGGCCAACGTGCGCACCACCAACGCGGCCCGTAAGGGGCTGGCCCAGGCGCTCAACGTTGCCTTCTCCGGCGGTCTCGTCATGGGCCTGTCGGTGGTCGGTCTTGGCGTCGTCGGTCTCGGCGGGCTGTTCATCGCTTACGACACCCTCACCGACTGGGACGTGGCCAAGGTGATCGGCGTGATCTCCGGCTTCTCGCTGGGAGCGTCGTCGATCGCGCTCTTCGCCCGCGTCGGTGGCGGCATCTACACCAAGGCGGCCGACGTCGGCGCCGACCTCGCCGGTAAGGTCTACGAGGGCATTCCCGAAGACGATCCGCGCAACCCCGCGACCATCGCCGATAACGTCGGCGACAACGTCGGTGACGTCGCCGGTATGGGCGCCGACCTGTTCGAGTCCTACGTCGGTTCGATCATCGGCACGATGGTGCTCGGTTCGGCCTTCGTCGCGATCCCGGCCTTCTCCGAGGGTGGCTTCGGCCAGCTGAGCGCCGTGATCCTGCCGCTGACCCTGGCGGGTGTCGGCATCCTGGTCTCGATCGCCGGTTCCTTCTTCGTCAAGACGAAGGAAGGGGGCAACCCGCAGACCGCCCTCAACATCGGTGAGTTCGGGGCGGCCGGCCTGATGGCCGTGCTCTCCTACTTCATCATCACCAACATGCTGCCGGGCGCCTGGACCGTCGGGGGCACCGAATACACCTCGATGGGTGTCTTCTGGGCGGTGGTCATCGGCCTCGCCGCCGGCACCGCCATCGGCCTGATCACCGAGCACTACACCGCCACCGGCAAGGGCCCGGTCGTCGGCATCGCCAAGCAGTCGGTCACCGGCTCGGCGACCAACATCATCGCCGGCCTCGGCGTCGGCATGTACTCCACCGGTCTCCCGGCCATCGTGCTGGCCCTGGGCATTATCGGCGCGTACTCCTTTGCCGGCCTCTACGGTATCGCCATCGCCGCCGTCGGCATGCTGTCGGTCACGGGCATCCAGCTCGCGGTCGACGCCTACGGGCCGATTTCCGATAACGCCGGCGGTATCGCCGAGATGGCCGAGCTTCCGCCGGAGGTGCGTGAGCGCA
>CAZBZH010000370.1:0-4930 GCA_964496265.1 uncultured Acidobacteriota bacterium
CTTGTAGGCACGGGGCCGGGGCCAGCCGCTCACTCGAGATATCTCCTGAGGAGAGAGGCCCTCGACGTAGCGCAGCGTGAAATAGAGGTATACGCGGCTTCCGGTCCGCTTGAGGCAGGCGGCGAGCTCGTGCAGCATGTCGCGTCGCAGCGCTTCCTCTTCCGCGTCGGCTGCGAGCGCTTCGGTCATGTCTTCAGTCAGGACCTTCTCGGGAGCACGGCGGTAGTGGCGACGACGATTGCTGACCAGACCGGCCACCAGGCCCCAGAGGTATCCTTCGAGCCGGTAGCGGGTTTGCTGCTCGACGGAGTTGCGTTCCAGGAATCCCAGCAACACCGAGCCATTGTCCTGGAAGCACCAGACGAACAGGTCGTGAAGGAGTTCTTCGGGGTCGAGTCGCCGGTCGGTCCCATAGCGGCTGCGTATGCGCCGGTAGAGCCGTGGGGAGTAATGGCGGTAGAACCAATCGCGGGCATCGGGATCGCCGTCGGCAATCCGAGCGATGTGGCGGGCGAGTTCGTTAGGTTGTCCGTCCTCCGCGATGCCGATGATCGCCATCTCGTCCTCCATGCCTGGCGAAGCCGGCGCCAATTCGCAAGAACATACCGCCAAACGAATCCCAGAGGAAACGAAAGTGGTGACAAAGCGGGACGAATGCTGCGGTCTCACAGCTTGACCGGTGGGAGGGGCAAAATGTCTCGCATTGGACTCTTAGGCCTGCCGCCGGGATGGTAAGGTGGGCCTCCTTTTCGAGGGGACAGGCGCGGCATGGCCGCGCAACGGCAGGAGTCAGGCGTGGCGGCAACAGGGGCAGCGACCTACACACCGGTCATCACCAACGACGCGGTGATCTTCGGCATCCTGATGGTGATGCTGGGGGTGATCTTCTACACCTCCAAGAGCGAGTACCCGGTCTTCAAGAAGTTCTACGGCCTCGTGCCGATGCTGCTGCTCTGCTACTTCGCCCCCTCACTGCTGACCTTCTTCAGGCTGGTCGACCCGAACGAGACACAGACCTACTTCGTTGCCTCGCGCTATCTGCTGCCGGCGAGCCTGGTGTTGCTCACGGTCAGTATCGACCTGCGGGAGATCGTGCGCCTGGGGCCCAAGGCCCTGATCATGTTCTTTACCGGGACCGTCGGCGTGGTGCTCGGCGGGCCGATCGCTGTTTGGTTGACGGCGTTGGTCAATCCGGAGTTGGTCGGCGGCGTCGGACCCACCGAGGTCTGGCGCGGGCTAGCCACGGTGGCCGGTAGCTGGATCGGCGGCGGCGCCAACCAGGCGGCCATGGCGGTGATCTACGAGCCGACCGACGAACTCTTCAGCGTGATGGTCGCCGTCGATGTGATCGTCGCGGAGGCCTGGATGCTGTTCCTGCTGCTCGGGGTGGGCAAGGCGGAGAAGATCGACGCCTTCTTCAAGGCGGACGCCTCGGCCATCGATCGCCTTCGCGAGAAGATGGAGAACTTCGCCAAGAAGACGTCGCGCATCCCCACCTCGGTGGACCTGATGATGATCGGAGCGATCGGTTTCGGCGCGGTGGCCGCCTCTCACTGGGCCTCGGATCTGATTGCTCCCTTCTTCAAGGCCATCGCCGACAAGCTCAAGAGCGCCGACCAGAAGGTGCACTTCATCGAGGCGATCGGTTTGACCAGCGGTTTCTTCTGGCTGATCGTCGTCGCCACGACCATTGGTGTGGTGTTGTCGTTCACCCGAGCCCGCAACTACGAGGGCGCCGGCGCCTCGAAGATCGGCACGGTGTTCATCTTCATCCTGGTCGCCACCATCGGTCTCAAGATGGATATCCGCGCGGTGGTCGAGCACCCGGGCCTGTTCCTGGTCGGCGGCATCTGGATGGTCTTCCACGTGGCGCTTCTGTTCCTGGTCGGCTGGTTGATTCGCGCGCCCTACTTCTTCCTGGCCGTGGGCAGTAAGGCCAATATCGGCGGCGCCGCCAGCGCTCCGGTGGTCGCCGCCGCGTTCCACCCGGCGCTGGCGCCGGTGGGCGTGTTGCTGGCGGTGCTGGGTTACGCCCTGGGCACCTACGCCGCCGTGCTCTGCGCCGGCCTGATGCGCGCCGCCAGCCCCATCGCCGGCGGCTGATCCCACGAGCGGCGCCATGTCTTCCGGGAAGCCCAACCAGCTCAACCGGGGGGAGACTCGCCGCCTGCTCTACTTCGAGAACAAGGACGGGGACATCGACGGGGTGCCCGCCCGGATCGGCTGGGCGACCTTCTCCAAATCCGGCAAGTCGGTTTACTACCGCGGCCGCACCCTCTCTCGCGCCGGCGGGCAGGGGATCCGGGGCAACTACCGGGACGAAGAGAGCGGCGACGAGTACTGGGTGTCCGGCGTCAAGCAGCGGGGATCGAACAACCACCCCGCCGGGGCGGCTGTCGAGACCAGGATCGACCCTGATGCTCTGGATGAGTATCGGCGCGTCCGCTCCGGCTAGTCTTCCTCCGCGGCCGCCGGGTCGTGCAGCTCGAACCACTTCAGGATGTGCAGCACCTTGGAGATCAGGTTGCTCGGCCGCCGGGCGATGCCGTGGGAGGCGCCGGGAATGCGCACCAGCGCCGTCTCGACCTTCCGCAGCTTGAGCGCCTGGTAGTACTGCTCCGATTCGGACATCGGGGTGCGGTAGTCCTCTTCGCCGGTCAGCAGCATCGTCGGCGTCGTGACGTTGCCCACAAGCGAGATCGGCGAGCGCTTCATGTAGTGCTCGGTGTGGTCCCAGGGGAAGCCTGGGAACCAGTACTTGTAGAAGGTGGCGTACATGTCGGCGGTCAGCGCGAAGCTGTACCAGTTGATCACCGGCTTGGCCACCACGGCGCCCTTGAACCGATCGGTCTTGCCCACGATCCACGAGGTCAGCACCCCGCCGCCGCTGCCGCCGGTGACGAACAGCCGCTTCGGATCGACGTAGCCCTTGGCGATCACCCCATCGACGGCGGACATCAGGTCGTCGTAGTCGTTGCCCGGGTAGGCGTGGTGGATCAGGTTGCCGAACTCCTCGCCGTAGCTGGTGCTGCCCCGGGGGTTGACGTAGAGCACCACGTAGCCGGCCGCGGCGAACAGTTGGATCTCCGAGGCGAAGCGGTCGCCGTAGTCGGCGAAGGGGCCGCCGTGGATCTCGAGAATCAGCGGGTACTTCTTCGACGGATCGAAGTGGGGCGGCTTGGCGATCCAGCCCTGGATTTCCCGGCCGTCGAAGGAGGACTTGACCCGAAGCTCCTCGACCTCGCCCAGGGTGCGCTGGCTGAACAGGTCTTCGTTGAGCCGGGTCAACAGGCGGGTATCGCCGCCGCGCCGGGCCACCGCCACGTCGGCCGGGTAGTCGGGGCGGGTATGGGTGTAGGCCACCACGCCCCCGTCGGACACGCTGAACGAACCGCCGCCGTAGGGCCGCCCGAGCGAAGTGCCCCCCAGGTCCCTGGCCAGGTCGGTGACCTTGCCCGAGAGATCGACGTGGGCCACCCGGCTGTTGCCGTGATCGCTGTAGCGGAAGTAGAGCCCCTTGCCGTCGGCGGCCCAGCGAGGCGCGTTGACGCTGCGGTCCAGATCGGCGGTCAGCACCCGGGACCCGCTGCCGTCCCGCTTCATCAGGTAGAGCTTCGTCACCTGGTAGCCCTGGTAGCGATCGTCGTAACCCAGGTAGGCGATCCACTTGCCGTCGGGGGAGACCGTCGGCGAGTGGTCGGGGCCCTGGCGATCGGTCAGCGCGCGGATCTCGCCGCCGCCGATCGGCAGTTCGTAGATCTCGTTGTCCCGCGGGTCGTACTCCCAGTCCTCCTCCCGGTTGGCCGAGAAGATCAGTGACTTGCCGTCGGGGGACCAGGAGGGGCGGGAGCCGTGGTGGAAATCTCCCGAGGTCACCTGCTGCGGGGTGCCGCCGTCGGCGGAGAGCACGAACAGCTGGGTGAAGCCGTCACGGACGAAGCCCCGGGCGCCGTCGGCCCGGTACTGCACCTTGCGGATCACCCGGGCCGGCTCGGCCCACCGGGCCCCCTCGGGTTTGGCCGGCAGGGCGACGAAGCTCTCGGGCTTGGAGGGCACGCGCATGCTGAAGGCGATCCGGCTGCCGTCGGGAGACCAGGTCAGGGAGCCGGGTCCCTGGGTCAACTGGGTCAGGCGCGCGGTGGTGCCGTCATCCATGAAGCGCAGCCAGAGCTGGCTGGAACCGTCGACGCTGGAGGTGTAGAGCAGCCGCGTGCCGTCGGGAGACCAGCGGGGGGAGCCGTCGTTGCGGCTGCCGGTGGTCAGCGGCCGGTGCCGTTTTCCGTCGACATCGACGATCCACAGGTTGGAGCGGGTCCGGTCGTGCATCACGTCCATGAAGTTGCGCACGTAGACGATTTGTTTGCCGTCGGGAGAGACCTGCGGGTCCGAGGCCCACTCGAGCTGGAACACGTCCATCGGCTGCAGGGCATCGCTCGCTGCTGCGAGGGCCGGGGACCCGGGGGACGACATCAAAGCGAGCAGGATGGCGGCAAGCGCGAAGGCGTGACGAAGCATGGGGGGGCTCCTTGGCAACGGTCAGGATTCGTGGATCCCGCGAGACGGGACGGAACACTCGTGGTTACTTGTCCAGAGCGTTCCACATGGTGTCGATGTCGGTGAACTTGACCCGCGGGCGGCCGGCGGCCTCTCCGGCGGCGGTCTCGAGGGCGTCGAGCTGTTTCCAGTCGTCGAAGCGGAACACCCGGGGCTGCCGCTCGCCGAGCAGGGTGTCCACCGCCTCGGCGGTCGGAGCCTCGGGGGACAGGGTCTTCCCGGCAGCCACGTCCTCGACCATGCACTGCACGGTTTCGAGAGCGTCCGGCTTGTTGGTGCCGATCACGCCGCTCGGACCACGCTTGGCCCAGCCGGCGACGTACTCGCCGGGGCGCAGCGCACCGTCGGTCTCTTCCTGCACCCGTCCCGCATCGTT
>CAZBZH010000371.1:0-4929 GCA_964496265.1 uncultured Acidobacteriota bacterium
CCATGAAGACGAGGCCCGCTTCGAGGAGCCGCTGGCCGGCCCGGGCCCCCGCTCGACGCCGACGATTCATCAGGGGCGGCTCTACGCCTTCGGCGCCACCGGTCTGCTCAACGCCCTGGATGCGGTCACCGGCGAGAGCCTGTGGCAACGGGACGCCGCCGCGGACACCGCCGCGACCACCCCCGAGTGGGGCTTCGCCGCCTCCCCCCTGGTGGTCGACGATCTGGTGGTGGTGCACACCGGCGGGCCGGAAAAGGCGCTGGTCGCCTACGCCCTGGAGACCGGCGAACCCCGCTGGTTCGCCGATATCGAGGGAGCGAGCTACAGCTCGGCCCACCTGGCCACCATCGCCGGGGTGCGGCAGCTGTTGATCCTGACCGGCGAGGGAGCCGCCGGCGTGATGCCGGAAACCGGCGAGGTGCTGTGGAACCACGCCTGGCCGATGGGTGGCGGCGGCTCGCGGATCGTGCAGCCCGCCTTCACCGACAACGGCGACCTGCTGATCGGCACCGGCTTCGGTATGGGGCTGCAACGGGTCACCGTCGAGCGCAGCGGCGATAGCTGGTCGACCCGTGAGCACTGGACCTCCCGGGGGCTCAAGCCCTACTTCAACGATTTCGTGGTGCATCGCGGTCACGCCTTCGGCTTCGACGGCAAGATCATGGCCGCCGTGAATCTCGAAACCGGCGACCGGGCCTGGAAGGGCGGGCGCTATGGACACGGCCAGATCCTGCTGCTGCCCGATCAGGAACTGATGATCGTGCTGGCCGAGAACGGCGACCTGGCGCTGGTCCGCGCCGACACCGCCGCCTTCGACGAGGTCACCCGCATCCCGGCGATCGAGGGCAAGACCTGGAACCACCCGGTGCTGGTCGACGGCGTGCTTTTCCTGCGCAACGGCGAGGAGATGGCCGCCTTCCGCATCGCACCGCCGATGGAAATCGCCGAACGCTAGGCTGGGTTGCCGCCGCCCGTGCACGCGCTAGCGCCGAGCGGCCTCGAACATCCGGCGCACGGTGTCGATGGTATCGGCATCGGCGACGGCCTTGTCCTCGCGGTAGCCGCGCAGGCGCGCGAAGCGTAACGCCATGCCGCCGGGGTAGTGGGGGCTCTGCTGGATGTCGCTGAAGGCGATCTCCACCACGAGCTCCGGGCGCACGTGAACGGTCCACTCGTCCCGGCGCAGTTCCCGGGCCAGCAGCGCCTCGGTCTGCCAGGCCAGCACCTTGTCGGTCATGCCCTTGAAGGTCTTGCCCAACATGACGAATCCACCGGCGGGATCCACCGCCCCCAGGTGCAGGTTGCTCAGCCAACCCTTGCGCCGACCGCTGCCCCACTCGGCGGCGAGCACCACCAGATCCAGGGTGTGCACCGGCTTGATCTTGAACCAGGCCGCGCCCCGGCTCCCCGCCTCGTAGCCGGCGTCGAGGGACTTGGCCATCACCCCCTCGTGTCCCTGGTCGTAGGCCCGCTGGAGAAAGTCCCGGGCCTCGGCGCTGTCCGCGGTGACGAGCTGGGGCACCGTCGCCCCGGTCAACTCCCGTAGCCGGGCGAAACGTTCTCGTCCCGGCCGTTCCAACCAGTCCTCGCCGTCGAGCTGCATCAGGTCGAAGAAGAAGACCGAAAGCGGGAGTTGCTCGCGCATCCGCTCCACGTCGAGGCGACGGCCGAACCGCTTCATCGTCTCCTGAAACGGCCAGGGCTTGCCGTCCTCCTTGAGCGCCAACACCTCCCCGTCGAGGACCAACTGGGTGGCGGGCAGGGTCCGGGCGAGTTCGACCACCTCGGGCACCGCGGTGGTGACCTCGTTGAGGCGGCGAGAGTAGACCCGCACCTCGTCCTCCCGGCGATGCACCTGGATTCGCGCGCCGTCGAGCTTGGTTTCCAGTGCCGCCTCGCCCAGTTTCTCGAGGGCGGCCGCGAGATCCTCGGACGGCTGGGCCAGCATCGGTTGGATCGGACGGAAGAGCTCTAGCCGAAAGCGGGCGAGCCCGGCCTCGCCCTCGGTCAGGGCGACCCGGGAGACCTCGGTGAGATCGCCGCAGAGCATCAGCGCCCGGCGGACCGTCGCCGCGGGCAGACCGGCAGCCCGGGCCACCGCCTCGGCCATCAGACCCGCCAGGGCTCCCTGGCGCAGCTCGCCGTAGACCAGCTTCGCCAGAAAGGTCTGCTCGCCGGCGGTGGCCCGGCCGAACAGTTCACGGGTGCGATCCAGGCGACGCTGCTTGGAACCGGATCCGCTCTCCCCCGCGATGGCGACAAAGGCCGCGTCCACCTCGCCGAGCTCCAGGCTCGACTCCGCGGCCGCATCGATGGTTGCCGCCTCACGGAGCGCCGCGGGGCCGAGACCGATGCGGCCCTGCCGCAGCGCGCCGGTCATGAACGCCGTCGCGATCTCCAGGTCCTCGCCGGCGAGGGAACCGAGCATCTCGGCGATGGCTTCGAGCTTCCGGGTACGCGAGCGGGTCGACGCCACCCAGGCGGAGAGCTCGACCAGTGCGCTCAGCTTCACCGGATGCGCCTCAGGACCGCAGCCGGCCCATCACCGGCTCGCAGGCCGCGAGCAACCCCTCGGCCTCCCGGGGCGCCAGGCCGGGTAGGCGCCGCGGTGGCATGCCGTTGGACAGGCCGGCCGCTTCGGCGAGCCAACCGCCCTCGGGAAGCTCCAGGAACTCGGCGATCGCCGCCAGGGTCGCCTGGGGGCGATCCACCAGGTCCTCGAAGGAGACCGGGAGCACGCGGCCGGCGGGCAAACCGTCCAGGGCATCGAGCCCTCGTTCGACCTGCTCGCTCCAGAAGCGGCCGAACAGCGCCGGGTCCGGGCGAGACTCCAGAATGCGCGCCAGGGCATCGCCCGGCCTCGGGGGCGCGGCGAAATCGAGACCGGGCAGCTCCCCCGCCCGTTCCCCCGGCGCGATCTCGGCGTTGTAGCGCAGGGCGACGGCCAGCCGGTACGACGGATGCTCCCGCATCGAAAGCGCCACCTCGGCGCCCTCCCGATGGAGATGCACCAGCCGGGACTCGGGAAAGTGCTCGGCGATCGGCCCGGCGTAGTCGATGGCGCTTCCCGAGCGCTCGATCCAGCGGGCCCGCCCACAGCGTTCGCCGAGAAAACCGAACAGCGCGCGGTAGTGCTCCACCGCGGGAAGGGAGGGCCGGGCGGAGAGCCAGGCCACGGTCTCGTCGAACAGCGCGTCCGGATCGTCCAGGCCGAGGGTGGGTAGTGCCGCGACCAGCAGCCAGGGAAGCGGCGCTCCCGTCCGATAGCGGGCTCCCGGGCGCTCGAAGGGATAGACCACCTCGCTCACCGGGTAGCCCCGCGCGGTCACGGCGCTGACGAAGGGGTTCGGTGCCGACAGCAGGCCGGCGAGCTCCCGCCCCTCGACGGCGTCGGCGAATCGATGGCTATCGGGCAGCCCGTTGAGAAGCTCCGAGACCGGAAGCACCTCGGGGCAGGTGGCCAACATCCGGGTCAGCAAGGTCGACCCGCAACGCCCGGAGCCCACGATGAAACGATCCACGCTGCCTCCATCCGCGGACTTGCCACGGGCCACTAAGATGACCGGGCAAGAGTACCGCGAACGCAGCCGCATGGGGGACGTGCCGATGACATCCGACCCGCTCCGGAAGACGCTGGAGCAGATTCTCGGGACCACGGAACACGCCGAGGCGCTCTCCTCGGGTTCCGCCTGGCGCGAGCTCTGTCGCGCACTGGAACGCGCCGGCGAAGGGATCGACCGCAGCACTCCCGAGGCCGCCGCCCGGGGCTACCGGCACCTGGCGCGCTTTCTAGCGGCGGGTCTCCGCAGCTGCGTGACCCACGACGATCCCGACGCGCCGGTCCTGCAGCGCATGATCGACGACACCTCCCCCTGGGGACTCGACCATCCGGATTGCCTCTACCTCTACGCGGCCCTGCGCCCCGACGCCCACTACCTGCTCGAAGGGGACGCGGGCGAGGCCAACGTGCTGGACATCCAGGTCAACAGCGGCCACTTCTCCTGCGGCGAGGTCCAGGGGGTCGACACCCTGGCCGCCGTCGACCGGGTCGCGCTGGACATCGACGCCGACGGGCACTTCCGGCTTCCCATCGGCCCGGGCGCCGAACGCCGTGGCGGGCTCGACACCGGCGATCGCGCACGCTTCCTGCAGATCCGACAGTACTTCGCCGACTGGCAACGGGAACGCCCCGCGCGGCTGTTGCTCACCCGCACCGAGGGGCCGGCTCCCGAGGCCTCCCCCGCTCCGCAGCTCGTGGGGCGGCAGTTGGAAACCCTGACCCACTGGATCGAGCGAGGAGGCAAGCTCTGGCGCGATCTCAGCGAACGCATGCTCTCCATGCCCGCCAACACGATCCACGTGCACCCGGCCACGGAGAGCAAGCACGGCGCCCTGGCCGGCCAGATCTACGGCATGGGCCACTTCCGCTGCGGCCCCGACGAGGCGGTCATCGTGCAGATCAAACTGCCGACCTGCCGCCACTGGAATCTGTCGTTGAGCAACCGGCAATGGGAAGCCATCGACTACGGGCGGCACCAGAGTTCGCTGAATCAGGAGCAGGCAACCCTGCTCCCCGGCGGCGAGCTGTGCGCCGTCATCGCTCAGCAGGATCCGGGGTACGCCGACTGGCTCGACCCCGCCGGCGAGGGCGAGGGCACCCTGGCGCTCCGGCTGCACCGCGCGGCAAAGCGTCCCGAGGTCGAGATTCGGCGCGTGCCGTTGGAGTCGCTGTCCGAGGCCCTCCCGGCGGAAGCTCCCCGGGTCAACGCCACGGAACGCCGAGCACGACTGGAACAACGCCGCCGCGGCGTGCGGATGCGCTACGTGGTGTAGCGCCGACGTCGTGCGATCGGTACCGGGTCGGGTGACGGGAGATCGGCGCCGGGTCTCAGCGGGCGGCGGCGGCGCTGGAAACGACCCGCACGGGAA
>CAZBZH010000372.1:0-4927 GCA_964496265.1 uncultured Acidobacteriota bacterium
AATGGGCTTCTTGACCCGCCTCCTGCGTAACCTGCTGTGGGTCGATTGCACGGCGGGAGCGTTCGTCGGCGTGTCGGTGCTCGCCCTTTCGGGCTGGCTCAGCGAGATCGAAGGGCTTCCGCGGAGCATCCTGCTGTTCACCGGGGCGGCGAACCTGATCTACGCCGGCTACTCGTTCTCCCTCGCCATCCGCACCCGCCGCCGGATGGTCTGGATCCGGCTGCTGGTCCTGGCGAACCTCGCCTGGGCACCGGTCTGTATCGGTCTGGCCTGGGCCCACCGGGCGGAGGCCACGCCCCTGGGTTTGGCTCACCTTCTGGGAGAGGCCGCTTTCGTCGCTGGGTTGGCTGTGGTGGAATGGACCCAGCGAGAGCAGCTGGCCCGGCCCGATTCGAACTGACTTCGCAGCGTTCCTGCCGGGAGAGGGAATCCCAAGATGAGCACCAGGGAGAAAATCGTCCGTTTGCTGCTGGCCTTGGTGGGCATCGTCAACCTGTTGCCGCTCGCGGGAATCCGGTCCGGCGCGCTGCTGGCCCAGGCCTACGGTATTGCGGCGCCAGAGGGGGACCTTCTGATCCTGATGCGCCACCGGGCGCTCCTGTTCGGCGTCCTGGGTGGTCTGATTCTGGTTTCTGCATTCCGTCGGCACCTTCAGCCCGCCGCGATCGCTGCCGGTGCCGTGAGCATGCTCGGCTTCGTCATCCTCGCCGTGTCGGCCGGCGATCATGGAGCGGAGATCCGCAGGGTGGTCTTCATCGATATCGCGGCGTCGCTCGCGCTACTGGTCGCCGCCGCGCTCCGGTGGAAAGCGGGAGGCCGATGATCTACGTGGGCGACGGTTACCGGACCGGCAGGGATCTTGCGGCCACCGTGGTGGTGGTCTGGGAGGACGCCGAACCGACCGTCTACGACGGCACCCTTCCGGCCGGTGAGATCTTCGAGATCGCGGAGGAGCCCGAGGAAGGGGACGCCGAGGTGGATATCCTTCCCGCCCGCTACCCGCAGCTGGAGGAGCGGTTCGTCCCCAGTGGCGACCGGGGAACCCGCGGGTATCGCGGATACTTCTTGCGCATTGCCGTGGGGGACGTCGAGGGGCACTGCGAGGAGGTTTCGTACGAAGAGTTGTCGGAACACATGACCCACCACGGACCGTACAAGCCGACGTTGGTCGGCCGGCTCGTGTGTGCGGCCATCGGGCTGCCGCTCCTGCTCGTTGCCGGGTTCTTGCTGGTGATCTGCGTCATGGTCACGATCACTTCTTTCTACGATCCGCTCTACAGCTCATGGGACTGGGTCTGGGCGGCCCCCGGTGCGTTCGTGCTGTGCTACGTGGTCGGGTGGTGCGGCCGTTTGGTCCTCATGCGGCCGAGAACCGATGGGCGCCTGATGTCGCCTCGTTGGTTTGCCGGGCTGGGCATGCTGTTCTCCGTGATTCCGTTTGTGGCCCTGGTTCTTGACCTGAGTGACGGCGCGCTGGAGCAGCCCGGAGTGCTGCTCGCCGTAGCCTCGGTCTTGTACACCGGTTACCGTTGGTACGGCCGGGTCAGCCGCGAAAGGCGGGAACGTCTGGCCCGGGAAGGGACGGAGCAGGCCTGAACCGCTAGTTGAGGGTCGGGGAGTAATGGCAAACTTGGAACACACCGGTGCATCGTGCTCTGTCCGACTCCGATTGAGGTGGAGAAGCGCATGCGGGTTGGTCTTGGTGGCCCTGATTCTGTGCGCGTGCGTGCGTCCTGCGCTGGATGCGGATGATCGGCCGGTGCGGCGCTGCCCGGTTCACGATGTTCGGCTGAAGAATTATCGAGTCGAGACCTTGTACGGGCTGCCGCTCCCGCAGCCCGAGGAGTTCTTGCAGGAGAGCCGGCGCTCTTTCCCGTACGCGGCCCACATGGCGCCGCAGGGGTGCGTCATGGGCCTTTTCTCCTGGGCCAATCGGCACGACCGGGTCAAAGCCTGTCCAGCGTGCACCGGCGCTCGCGATGCCTTCTGTGCGGAGCAGGGTATGGAGGGGTGGTGGTGTACGTATTGACGCAGTGGTCTCGCGCGCTGAAGCCCGAGGGCCGCGGCCATTGGTGGGCCGAACGAAGGGGGTAGACGCTGATGCTCCACGAAGGTGTCCCCGAGAAAGACCGGGCCGAACTCGAGGCCCGCCTGGACCGTATCGAGCGGGACCATGGCGTCCGCATCCTGTTTGCCTGTGAGTCGGGCAGCCGGGCCTGGGGCTTTGCCTCACCGGACAGCGACTACGACGTGCGCTTCATCTACGCCAATCGCCGCGAGTGGTATCTGTCGGTCAGCCTGGAAGAGCAGCGGGACGTGATCGAGACCCCGATCGAGGGGTTGTGGGATGTCAACGGTTGGGATCTACGCAAGGCCCTGCGCCTCTACCGCAAGTCGAACCCGCCGCTGCTGGAGTGGCTCCAGTCGCCGATCGTGTACCGGGAACGGGGATCGGCGGCGGAGCGGATGCGTGCGCTGCTTTCGACCTACTTCTCGCCGCCGGCGGCGATGTACCACTACCTGCATATGGCCCAGGGGAATTTCCGCAGCTACCTGCAGGAGGAGCGGGTACGGACCAAGAAGTACTTCTACGTGCTCCGACCGCTGGTGGCCTGCCGCTGGGTCGAGCGCGGGGCGGGGGCGGCGCCGACGGAGTTCGGCAAGCTGCTCGATGCCGCCGGGCTGGAGCCGGAGGTTCGAGCGGCCATCGACGATTTGCTGCGCAAGAAGGGGGAGGGGGACGAACTGGCCGAAGGGCCCAGGATCGAGCCGCTCGACCGCTTCATCCGCGGTGAGTTTGCCCGCCACGAGGCCAACGGGGTGACCCGACAGCCGCCGCGGCCGGATACCGAGCCGCTCAGCGAGCTGTTCCGCGCGGTGCTGGATGAAGTCTGGGCCGATCGGCAGGGCGCCTAGCGGCGGGCGTACATCTCCACCGGCCGTTCCGTGCGGACCTGCTCCGGGTTGACCACCATCACGGGCAGCGCCTCCTCGCCATCCCCGGCCTGCCAGCGGCCGGTCTCCCGGTCCCGCCGGATCGCGATCCCGAAGGTCGCGCCCAGGTTGGCGTCGTCGCGGAAAACACCGAGCCAGAGATCCCGGTTGGGCACCAGGCCCGAGGCCAGGCCGACCGGGTCCAGGCCCCGCTCATGGCAGAAGGCGATCAGCACATCCTGGGGCCGGGGCGCCGTGATCGCGAGCACGACGCCTTCTTCGCCGACGGTCACGTCGGTTTCGGCGGGGAGCCCGTTGGCCGCCGGGGTGCCCACTCCGTTGAAGCCGGCCTCGATCACCCGGGATGCCTTGGTGCGGACGTGGGTCTTGGAATCCAGCGGCCGGGCCTGATCGTCGGGAAGGGCCCCCAGGGCGAGACCGATCGCACAGGCCGCGGCGAAGGGCCAGATCAGCATCGATCTCCCGCGTGGCGCCTCCGCTGCCGGAAAGATCGGCACCTCGGGGAGCGTCTCCTCGCCGTGGGCGGAGGGGTCTTCGGCGCTGTGAGCGAAGGCTTCCTCCAGCGACTCGGGCTGATGCCCGCAACTCGGGCAGCGATGGACGCCCGCTTCCAGGCGGTCGATGTCCGCCTCGGACTCATGGCGGCACTGGACGCAGATCGTGAGAACCGGTTGCTTGCTCATCGTTGTAGGAACTCCGTCACGTCGTAGCTGTCCACGGGATTGGTGTTGTTGATGTCGTCGGAACAGTAGGCGATGGTCGAGCTGCCGTTGCCGTTGACCTCGAACGAGGTCTGACCGAAACCCGAGGAACACCAATCGCTCTTGTCCGCCCGGGCGCCCCCGGGGCTCGGGTCGATGTTGGCCATCACCACCGCTCCGGTGTTGACGCCGTTACCGCCGCCGTTGCGGTGGATCCGGCCCTCACCGAGCACGAGCACGATGCCCTCCCAGTGGTCGTTGCCGTCGTACTGGAGCTCACCGGTGACCAGCAGCAGACCCGCATCAAAGTTTCCGGCGGTCACATCGCCGTCGACGACCATGATGTCGGTCGGGCTGCCGGAGGGAAGGGTGCAGGAGCCCATCAAGTCCTGATCGCAGTAGTAGTCCGCCTCGAAGATCAGCGTCTCGACCATGTTCTTGATGTAGTCGCAGTCGAGCCAGTTGGGATCGATCGGCGGCAGGCTGCTCTGGGACATCGACGGCTCGGTGGGATCGGTCAGATCCGCCACGGTGTCGGCGCCGCTGAGCGCGCCCGAGGTGAAGTTGGCGGGACGCTGCATGTCCCCCTCGACCGATGCGTCGGCGGCGGGATCGGTGGTGCCGACGATCGGCACGTGGAGCCCGGGGACACCGCCGGAGCCGAGGCAGTCCTCACCGCTGTGGTTCTGGGCGTTGCTGCTGCCGTTGTCGAACACCGGCGGGGGGCCGAGCATGGTCATGGCCGCGGTGGGCACCGCGGGCAGGGGATAGCTCGGCTCGATGATCGCCTGCACCACCTCGACCGCCTGGTTCTCGGCGATTCCGATGCTGGTGATCATTACCCGCTCGTTGCTGTCCACGGTGCTGGCACCGTCGACCGGGTCGTTGGTCAGGAAGGCGGCGTAGAAGCCGCCCGACGCATCGATGCTGCCCAGGGCGGTGACCGGGATCAGGGCCACGTCGTCGCCGGCGCCGTTCAGTCCGCTCAGGGACCCGTCGGCGGCGAACTGGGCGCGCAGGCTCGCCGGGTCGAGACTCAGATTGCTGTCCGAACCGGCGGCGGTGGTCAGGTCATCGTCGAAGCTGCCGTTGCCGTTGGACGCGAAAAGGCTCATTCGGGCCGCCTCGACCCCCGCTTCCGCCAGATTGAAGGCCGCGCGCTCGTCGTTACTCGAGCGGGACATGTGGAGCTCATTCTGGCCGACCATCAGCAGGCCGGCGCCGAGGCCGACCAGCAGCACCATGACCAGCAGGGCCATGATCATCGCCGC
>CAZBZH010000373.1:0-4919 GCA_964496265.1 uncultured Acidobacteriota bacterium
CAACTCCCTGCTGACGACCCACCGGGTCGAGGCCGGCGAGCGCCGACGCTCCCGGATCGAGCGCAACTTCGATCTGGTGCGGGCCCTGGGACTGCCGGTCGAGCCGTTTCCCCGGGGGGCCCTGCCGATCGCCGGGGAAGCCCGGGCCACCATCGCCGCACTGTCGGGCGAGCTGGGGCAGCCTCACGGGGTGATCAGCCCGGGAGCCAGCGCCGCTCAGGCCTACAAGAAGCCTCCCCCGGAGCTGCTGGGCGCGGCCGCCCGGGCCATGGCCGCCCGGGGCCTGATCCCGCTGGTTGCCTGGGGGCCGGGAGAGGAGCCGGACGCCGAGCGGACTGTCGCCGCCTCGGCAGGCGCCGCCCGGCTGGCGCCGCCGACCAGTCTCGATGAACTACGGGCGCTGATCGCCTCGGCCCGGCTGTTCGTCGGCGGCGACAGCGGGCCGACCCACCTGGCCTGCGCCCTCGGCTGCCCGGTATTGGGGATCTACGGGCCGACCGATCCGGTGGTCAACCAACCCTGGGGGGTGCCCCACGTGGCCCTCCATCCGCCCGGCGCGAGCTACACCGGCATCAAGAAGACCGACCGCAGCCAGACCTTCGCCGGGTTGAGCGCCGAGGCGGTCGAGGCCGCCGTCGCCGAGTTGCTACCAGCCGAGGCGGTGCAGGGCCATTAGCCAGCGCCCGACCGTGCGGCCCGAGGTCACCGCGGCCGCGAGCTCCGCGTCCCCGCCGGCGTAGGCCCGGTAGAGCCGCTCGATGTCGTCGAGGGGGCCGCGCTCGCCGAACAGCTTGCGGTAGGAGCGCTCCAGCCGAAGCAGCGCACGCCGCCTCAACGCAACGGGCAGAGCGCCTGGATGCAGCCGGCCCTTGTCCAGGTCGATGACGAAGGACTCGTAGCCGTCCTCCCCCGCGCGCCGCCGCAACAGCAGGTTGCCCAGATTGAGGTCCGGATGCTCGAAGCCGATGTCGTGCATCTTGCGCACCGCGCCCATGGCGGCGTCGAGACCGGCGGCATCGATGGGGGCATCGGTCCGGTCCCCGCGTAGCCAGGCCGCCAGGTCCACGGCCTGTTCGATCTCCCGGGTCGCCAACCAACCCCGGTAGAGGCCGCGACCCGCGGACTCGAGCAACAAGGCCACCGGCTCGGGGGTCGAGAGGCCCCGTTCGATGCAGGCGGCGGGGAGCCGCAGGTTGTCCAACAGGCGATCCAGGTCGGCGTGGCGGTCGCGCCACAGCTTGCCGGCGAGGCCGCCGCGGCGTAGCGCCTTGAGCCGAAGGACTCCCGGCTCCAGCGCCAACGTCGCCGACGCCCCGCGCCCCGATCCCGCTACGGATGGCGCGAGCCTGTCCAGCCAGCCCTCGCGCCGATCCAGCCCGGCGCCCCGCACCGGCCCGTCCCAGGCCTCGGCGACGATCAGGGCGCTCGATCCCCCCTCGGGGGCGGGATGCTGGACGAAACCCGGCAGCGACGGCAGGCGCACCCGGTCAGACCTCGGCTCGCGCCTTGTCGTCCCGCCGGTCGCGCCGGGAGACCAGCCAGGCGGCGCCGCAGCCCACGAGGTAGAGCAAGATCATCGGCACCGCGAAGACGCTCATGGTCACCATGTCGCCGGTCGGCGTGATCACCGCCGAGAAGATCGCGATCACCAGCACCGCGACCCGGAAGTGCCGCAGCAGGAAGCCCGGCGTCACCAGGCCGAGGCGGGAGAGGAAGAAGATCAGCAGCGGCGTCTCGAAGACCAGCCCCATGGCCAGGATCATGCGACTGACGAACTTGAACGCCGAACGCAGGGTGATCGACGAATCGAACAGCCCGGTGTCGGACCCGAGGCTGATCAGCCAGTCGGCAGCCACCGGCACCGCGACCAGATAGCCGAAGGCTCCGCCGCCGACGAAGAACAGCGTGCCGAACACCAGGAAGGGCACTATCATGCGCCGCTCGTGGCGGTACAGCCCGGGCGCGATGAAGGCCCACAACTGATAGAGCAGAAAGGGCGTGGCGACGAACACCGCGGCCAGGGCGCAGGTGTTCAGGTAGATGGAGAACGCCTCCATCATCTCGATCTGCTGGAGCGACTGACCTTCGGGCAGCCGGCTCTGGATCGGCTTCATCACGAAGGTCAGCAGTGGATCGCGGAAGGACCACATCGCGCCCAGCATCACGATCACGGCGAGGGCGCTGCGGAACAACCTGGTGCGGAGCTCGTCCAGGTGGCCGAGGATCGACATGGCCCCCTCGTCCTGCTCCTGGGCCGCTTCCGGTCCGCTCACGAGGTCTCCCGGGCCTTGCCGGGCGCCGGCGCCGCGGATTCGGGCGCGGGGGCATCGGCCGGGGCGGCCACAGGTTCATCGGGGCGGGACGGCGCAGGGACACGGCGGCTGACGGTTTGCGCCTGGTCCGCGCCCGGATCCGGGGCCGAGCCAGGAGCCTGGTCCGCCGGGGGCTCGTCCGGGCAGCCCTTGCCGCCGCCGGAGTTGTCGAGTCCGACCGCCTCACGCAGGGGGTCGAGGGAGGTCACCCGCTTGAGCTGGTCCCGGGCGTCGGTGATCTCCTTGGTGGTCTCCCGCACCTTTTCCATGTTGACCTCGCGTTCGAGGTCCATCTTGAGGTCGGACGCGGCCCGGCGAAAACCGGCCATCGTACGCCCCATGGTCCGCCCGATCTCGGGCAGCTTGCGCGGACCGAAGACCAGCAGGGCGATGATCAAGATGAGAAAAAGCTCGGAGCCGCCGATCGATCCCATAGCGTGTAACGCCTCCAGGGTGACCCGGCGGCAGACTACTTGGCACCCCCAGGGGTGTCAAGAAACTGCCCGCCGCCCCCGCCGTATATACCGGTGGTTTGCCTGGCCCGTGATGACCACCCTATAATTTCGGTGTCTTTTCGCCGAAAAACAACGAGGTCCCCCCGATGAAGAATCCCGCCGGACGCGTCCTGGTCGCTGCGCTCATCCTTACCCTGGCTTCACTGGCCGGGGGATACATCGGCAGCGGGGTCCAGGCGGACACCGAAACCACCTCGGACCACCTGCGCACCTTCAGCCAGATCCTGGCGCTGGTCGAGGACAACTACGTCGGCGACACCGAGCAGGGTGAGCTGGTCGAGGGCGCGATCCGCGGCCTGCTGACCGAGCTGGACCCCCACAGCAACTACCTGGATCCCAGCAACTTCGGCGAGATGCGGGACGAGCAGCGAGGCAAGTTCTACGGCCTCGGCATTCGCATCACCAAGCGCGGCCCGGACAAGCCGTTGACGATCATCACCCCGATCGACGGCACCCCGGCCGACGAGGCCGGCCTGATCGCCGGGGACATCATCTTCAAGATCGAGGGCGAGGAGACCATCGACCTCACCGTCCGCGAGGCGGTCGGCCGGCTCAAGGGCGAGAAGGGCACCAAGGTCACGATCACGGTCCAGCGCGGTGACAAGCGCTTCCCGGTGACTCTGGCCCGGGGCGAGATTCCGATCAACAGCCTGCGCTCCGCCTTCATGCTCGACGACACCACCGGCCTGATCCGCATCTCCAACTTCACGTCGACCACGTCCAGCGAGTTGGATGAGGCGGTGACCAAGCTGCAGGCCGAGGGCATGCAGCGGCTGCTGCTCGACCTGCGCGGCAACCCGGGCGGCCTGCTGGAGCAGGCGGTCCAGGTCTCCGAACGCTTCATCGACCCGGGCAAGATGGTGGTCTACACCCGGGGCCGCGTCCCCGGCAGCGAGCAGGACTACATCGCCCGGGACGGCGTTCCCCGGCTGGACATGCCGGTGGTCGTCCTGGTCGATCACAGCTCCGCCTCGGCGAGTGAGATCGTCTCCGGCGCGATCCAGGACCACGACCGCGGCCTGGTCGTCGGCGAAACCACCTTCGGCAAGGGCCTGGTCCAACGGGTCATTCCCCTGCGCGACGGCGGCGCCCTGGCGGTCACCACGGCCAAGTACTACACCCCGGCCGGACGCCTGATCCAGCGGGACTACTCGGACCTGGACGACTACTACTTCGAACTGCGCGAGGACGACCCGACGGCGACGACGGTCGCTCCGGCCGACAGCGAGCTCCCCAGCGAGGTCTTCTACACCTCCCAGGGACGCAAGGTCTACGGCGGCGGCGGCATCACCCCCGACTACACCGTCAAGGCGGAGTCCGCCTCGGTGCTGTACAGCCGGATTCGCCGGGAGAACCTGTTCTTCGATTTCGCCGTGCGCTACGCCGCCCAGCACCCCGGGCTGAAACGTGGCTTCAAGGTGACCGACACCCTGCTCGAAGAATTCCGCGCCTTCATGAACGAGAAGGACTTCGAGTACGAGCCCCTCGACTTCGAGGAGTCCAAGGGAGACATCTCCCTGCAGCTCCGGGCCCAGATCAGCAGTGTGGTCTGGGATCAGGTCGAGGAGAGCCGGGTGCTGGCCGAGGAAGATCCTCAGATCCAGAAGGCCCTCGAGGTGTTCGAAGAGGCGAAGAAGCTGGCCGAACGGCTGGGCGCCAGCGAACCCAAGGGCTAGCCCGGAGGCCTAATCGGGCAGGCGGACCGTCCGCAGCCAGTACTCGCTGAATGCGCGCATGTTCTCGACGAGCTTGTCGAAGGTCACCGGCTTGGTCATGAACGAGGACGCGCCGAGTCTGTAGAGCGCCATCACCTCGTCCTCGGAGCTCGACGTCGAGAGCACCACGACGGGCGTCGAGCGAAGCTCCGGGTCCTGCTTGATCCGCTGCAGTGCGGTACGGCCATCCATCCGCGGCATGTTGAGGTCGAGCAGCACCAGGCTCGGCCGGGGCGAGGAATCGGCGAAGGCTCCTTCGCCCCTCAGGCAATCGAGCAGAGCCTCACCGTCGCCGACGTAGACCACCGGGTGATCCACCGCGATCTGGGCGAAGGCCTCCTCCACCAGGATGCGATCATCCTCGTCATCCTCGGCCA
>CAZBZH010000374.1:0-4901 GCA_964496265.1 uncultured Acidobacteriota bacterium
GCCGCTCCGGTCGGCGATCAGTACCGCTCCCGAGAAGTAGCCGTCGGCGGCGAGCTGGGCCAGGTAGCGGTCGAGCTTGGGGGAGCGCTCGCTCCAGTCGCTGCCCGAGATGTCCGCCGTGGGGATTCCGTCCTCTCCGTCACCGCCACCGCCCATGTCGGCACCGATCATGCGAATCTGGTCCGGGCGATCGGCGTCGAAGGTGAACCCGAGCCGCAAGGATTCATCGGGCCCCGAGGCATGCACCCGGACCTTGATCTGACCGGCCCCGTCGATCATCACGCCGCGCACCTTCAGGGTGCCGAGCTCCTCGACCATGCGCTGAAAGGTCGGCTGCCAGTCCTTGAGCTCCGACAGTTGAAAATGCTTGGCCCGGAAGGCGGCCATGGTGTCGACGTCGGCGCTGTTGTGGGCCTCGATCCAGGCGATGGCGATCGCCTCCTGCCGGGCTTCCAGATCGGCGTCGGGGGCGGCCACGGCGACCGCGGAGAAGGTCAGGATCGCGATGAGGGCGCATGGCGCCAGGTTCCGGGGCATCGAAAACAGCTTCATGGGCGTACCTCCTATTGGATGTTCCCATGCTGGAACGCCCCGATGAAGATCCTCTGAAGAGCTCTTCATCGGATCTTTATCCGGGCTGATAGGCTTTTTCAGAGCAAGGAGTTGCGTTGAACGACCGGATCCTGATCGTCGAGGATGACCGCCCCACGGCGGACACCCTGCGGATGTACCTGGAAAACGAAGGTTTCCAGGTCGACGTCGAGCATGACGGCGTCTCGGGACTCGCCGCGGCCCGGGAGGGTGACTACGTGCTGGTCGTGCTGGATCTGATGCTGCCCCGCTTGCCGGGGACCGATGTCTGCCGCGCGCTGCGCAAGGAACGCAACGTACCGATCCTGATGCTGACCGCCCGTACGACCGAGGACGACCGGATCCAGGGACTCGAATCCGGCGCCGACGACTACGTGGCCAAACCGTTCAGCCCCCGGGAGGTGGTCGCCCGTGTCCGCGCCGTGCTGCGACGCACCGAGCACCCGGAACTGGGTGGCCGGGAGCAGCTGCACTTCGAGGGGCTGACCCTGGACCTGATGCGCCGGCGGGTCGAGGTCCACGGCGAGGAGGTGCTGCTGACGCCGGCGGAGCTGGCGCTGCTGACCACTCTGGCCCGGGCGCCGGGGCGGGCCTTCTCCCGGGAGACCCTGGCCGAGCGCTCCTTCGGCGAGGACTTTCGCGGGACCAGCCGCAACGTCGACGTCCACGTGATGAACCTGCGGCGCAAGATCGAACGAGACCGCTCCCGGCCGGAGTTCATCGAGACCGTCTTCGGCGAGGGCTACCGTTTTGCGGGACGGCGGCGCTGATGAAGAGCCTGCGAGTTCGGCTGACCATCGCCATCGTGCTGATCACGCTGGCGGCCTCGACCATCGTCGGCATCGGGCTGCGCAGCTACACCCAGCGGGAGTTTTCCGAGTTTCTCGAGGTAGAGGCCGAATTCGAGGCGGTGGAGTTCCCCGATCTCAGGGAGGTCGAACGACAGCTCGGCGCCGGCGCGACCGACCAGGCGGCGAAGCGGCTGCAGGACCTGGCCGGCGACGAGCGGATGATCCTGCTCGGCCCCAACGGCGAGCTGCTGGCCGACACGGCCCCGCGGGGTGAACGGATCCGCTTCCAGGACGGCGAGCTGGAGCTGGTCGCGAGCGTTCCCGCTGGCGCGGGCGAGAAGCAACGCAACGAGACGATCCGGCTTCGGGGCGGGCTGCCGCTACGGGACGGCTCGCGACAGGTCGGCACGCTGTTCGCGCTCCCCGGCCGCACCGACGTCGGCCCGGCCGAACCGGCCAGCGGCTTCCGCCGCAAGATCTCCGGAGCCCACGCCGTCGGCGTCGCCGTCGCGACCCTGCTGGCCCTGATCATCGCGCTGTTGCTGTCGCGACGCATCGTCGGTCCGGTGGAGTCCCTGACCGGCGCGGCGGCCCGGCTGGCCCGGGGAGACCTGTCCCAGCGGGTCCAGGTGGAGTCCGCCGACGAGATCGGAACTCTCGGCCGCACCTTCAACCAGATGGCCGAATCCCTCGAGCGTCAGGAGCAGGCCCGGCGGGCGATGACCGGCGACGTGGCCCACGAACTGCGCACCCCGTTGACTCATCTGCGCTGCAAGCTGGAGTCGGTCCAGGACGGACTGGTGCAACCCGACCGCGCGCTGGTCGATGAACTCCACGGCGAGATCGTGCACCTCGGTCGGTTGGTCGACGATCTTCAGGAGCTGGCCCAGGCCGAGGCGGGAAGGCTGCCGCTCTACCCCGCCCGGGTCGAGGTGGCCGCGGTGCTGGGAGAGGTGGTGCGCGCGCTCCCTTCCGACGACGTGCGCATCGCGACCGCCGACGCCCTTCCCGCGGTACACGTCGACCCGGACCGCCTGCGCCAGGTGCTGCGCAACCTGCTGGAGAATGCGATGCGCCACGGGGGCGGGGGCCCGATCCTGCTGGAGGCGGCGCGGGACGGCGACACGATCGCGATCCAGGTCGTCGACGAGGGCCCGGGGATTCCCGACGACCAGCTGGACAGGGTGTTCGACCGCTTCTACCGCACCGACCCCTCCAGGGCACGGGACACCGGCGGCGCCGGGCTGGGGCTCGCCATCGCCCGCCAACTGGTCGAGGCCTGGGGCGGGGAACTGGATGCCGAGCGCGGACGGGACCGCGGAGCGGCATTCCGCTTCACGGTCCCGATATCGGTCTGAAGCTCAGCCGGCCGGCCTACTCCATCTTCAGCTTGAATCCTGCGGGCACCCGGGCGTCGGCGGGGTCCCGCGTGTCCCCCGCGGCGAGGATCTCGGTGATCGAGCGGAACGCCTCGGTGCGCTCACCCGGCTTCGCCCCGCCGCCACCGCCGCCGAACATTCCCTTGAGCGCCGAACCGAGCCCCTGGCCCGCGGCGCTCTCCCCGTTCTTGCCCGCCACGTTCTCCAGGATCATCAGCGTGTGGATCGGTGACCCGGGCATCTCCTTCTGGTTGTCCTCGAGTTTCTTGAACGCGGCGCCGAGGCCGGCGGAGCCGCGAATGGCCTGGGCCATCTGCTCGCCGCCGGGCAGCCCGATCGCCTCGGCGTAGCGGGAGTCGAACGCCTGGATCTCATCGAGCACCGCCAGCTTGGGACCGATCTTCATCTCCACGGTGATGATCGCGCCGCCGCCCTCCTCGAGGCTCATCCCCTTGCGCTTGGCGGTGAAGACCCAGGTGCTCTTCTTGCACTTGAAACCGTTGACCATCTCCTCGTCGTCGGAGTTGCGGATGTCGACGCTGACCTCGTAGTCGGCCGTGGGGTCGCCGCCCCCCTGGGCCCCCTCGTCGGCGGCGCGGCCGGAGTCTCCGCCACCGAGCAATCCGCCGAAGCCCTGGCTGACGTACTGCATCTTCTCCCGGGTCTGGCCGGTGGTGGCGCAAGTGGCCCGCTTGCGCTTCATCTTCAGCTGGCAGACCAGATCCTTCTCGAAGTCGACCACCGTGCCGCTGTTCCCGGTCACGGTGCGCTTGGCGTCGCCATGGATGTAGATCTTCGTCACATCGTCGGCGGCCCCCTTGGCCAGGCGGTTCATCATCTTGGATTGGAACTTGACCTCGGTCTTCTGCTCGACCCAGCCGGCGGCCATGGCCGGCCCGGCCAGGGCAAAGGCAGCGATCAGGGCGGTCAAACGAATGCGTCTCATGGCGTCTCCTGTCTTGCCGCCCCCACGCCCTCGTGGAGGACCCGGCGACCATCGACGGCCCGGTTCGGGCCGGAAATGCGGAACCTGGGGTCGCCCCCCTATTGGATGCGTTTCCCGGCCCGAGTGTTACACACCGGCCTGCAGGGTTTTCCGCCTCTTCAACGATTCTCGTTTCTGGGAGACAATCCACGGAGATGCCCGGATCTGCCGCGGCCCCTGGAGGCAACGATGCTGAGAGCCCGTAGAACCCGATGGAAACGACTGCTGGCGGCGGTGCTCGCGTTGAGCCTCGGGCTGGCAGCCCCGCTCCAGGCCGATCCCGGCAGCTCCGGCAGCGCCATGGACAACACCTCGGTCGAGGTGCGGGCCGGCACCAACATCTACGTGGTGACCCAGGAGACCCTGGTCGGCAAGAAGAAACAGGTCCGCGAGGGCCAGGTCGTCGCCTGCAAGGTCTGGCGCGACGTGGTGGTGGACGGCCACGTGGTCATCGCGGAAGGCTCCCCGGTCTACGTCAAGGTGGATGAGTTCAAGAAGAGCCGGATCGCCGGACGCCGGGGCAAGATTGCCCTGGGGGCCTACGAGGTCCAGGCGGTCGACGGCAGCACCCTCAAGCTCGGGGGCGGCTACCTCAAGCAGGGCAAGAACCGCATCGCCCGCACCGCGGTACTGGCCGGCCTGGTGCTGCTGCCGCTGATCTTCCTCAAGGGCAAGGCGGCGACGCTGCCGCGCCACACCGTCTTCGACGCCCACGTGGATGCCGGAACCCGGGTGGCGGTCGCGGCGGAGAACCGGGTGTTCGAGGCGGATCAAGCCGCCGGCCTGCTGGCGGTCGACGTGGACTACGACCGGCTCGAGACGGTGAAGAAGCCCAAGGTCTTCGATCTGCTGATCCAGGGGGTGTCCGCCGGGGACCGGCTCGAGGTATCGGCGGTCAACGGCGCCGCGGTCCCGCCGATCCCGCTGCAGAACGTCGGGCTCGACGCCGACGGCCGCCTGCGGGCCACCGTCGAGATCAAACCGTTGAGCAAGCAATTCCGGCCGGGACTCAACCAGTTCACCGTCTCGACCCGGCTCGACGGCGAGACCGTGCAGGCGGACGTGCTGCTGGAGATCGAGATCTAGCGTTCCCTAGCGCAACCAGGCGGCCACGAGGAATCCGAGGTAGGTCCCGACCCCGTTCCCCAGGGCGCC
>CAZBZH010000375.1:0-4894 GCA_964496265.1 uncultured Acidobacteriota bacterium
ACTCAGCGTTCAACCGCCATCCTCCAATCGTTGCGAGAGCCAGGCCCGTGCGAAGCGCCAGGATCGTACCGCGGTCGAGCGGCTCACCCCCAGCGCCTCGGCGACCTGCTCCAGGGTCATCCCCGAGAAGTATCGCAACTCGACGACCCGTTCGGCGCGCTCGTCGATCGCTCCCAACTCTTCGAGGCAACGATCGAGATACTGCCAATCCACCGCGCGGTCCACCTCGCCGCCGACCTTCTCCAGTGAGACCTGGACCCGGCCGCCACCCCGTTTGATCCGCTTGCGCCGTCGCACGTGGTCGACGACCACCCGCCGCATCACCCGGGCGACGATGGCCAGCAGGTGCGCCTCGTTCTGCCAGTCCATCCGTTGCTGGCGCACCAGCTTGAGATACGCCTCGTGGACCAGATCGGTGGTGTCCAGGGTCACCGCGCCGCCACCGGACAGATGCCGGGAGGCCAGCGCACGCAGCTTGGGATAGGCCAGATCGATCAGGCGCTGAAACGCGTGGGCGTCCCCTTCCCGCCAGCGTTTCAACAGCTGGGTCAGGTTCGGGTCGGCGGTCGAGGCGCTCATTGCTGCAATCCCATCAAACTTTTTTCCTTTCGGTGACCCGGTTTCCCCACCGGCGGCGCGTTCTGATTGTATGCAGCGTTTCACCCCTTGCCCGGAGCCAATTTGCGCGGGACATTGGCGGTCTGAGCGCTGAATCCGAGGAGGAGACCCGAATGCAAGCCGAGCAGCGAACTTCATCCCGGCCCGCAGCGAAGCGGACCACCGGCCTCGCCCTGGCCGGACTCCCGCTGGCCGGACTCGCCCTGGCGACGGCCGCGTTCTGGGCCGTCCCGGCAACCGCCGGCGATCTTTGCGAGATTCTCGACATCTTCAGCCACTGGGAGCTGACCTCGGGCAAGATCGAGGTGGTCCCCGACGGCGGCTGCGACATCGGCGTCGACGTGGGTGGCGGCGGTGGGCCCGATCTGGAGCCCGCCTGGGTCGGCTCGAAGATCGACACCATGCCCGGCGGCCTGCTCTACGAGATGGACCTGCGCATGGACAGCTTCCACCTCGACTCCGGCGACCGGGCCCGGGTGTTCCTGCTGACCGAGAGCAGCGACGACCTGATCGGCAACGGCGACGGCCTGGTCGAGGTGTTCGTGATGCGCCGTCGGATGAACGACCGCAACTACCTGATGCTCTCCTGGGCCAGCGACGACGAATCCGGCACCCAGCAGGCCGAGATCCCTCTTGAGGATTCCGGCTCCCGGCTGGTGATCGAGTGGCTCTGCTCCTCGTCGGCCGACGCCCGGGACGGTGTGATCCGGCTGACCCAGGACGGTCAGGTCATCGCCGATATCGAGACCAAGGTGCACCACCGCAGCCCGGTGGAGGTCCGCTTCGGCCTGACCGGCGGCGGCACGTCGCCGGGTACCGTCGGCACCCTGCGCTTCCGCCCGATCAAGTCGGTCTGGTACCACGAGCCTTGATCGGCTGATACGAAATCCTGCCGGATGACGCGTCGTCCTCGCGAGAGCCATCCCGGCTCCCCTGCCGCCGTTCCCGTCGGCAGGTTTCGCGTACGCGCGAAGGCGCGAGGAGGCAGAGATGAAGAACAAGAAGATCTGGGCGTTCGGTACGGCGGCGGTGATGGCCCTGACCCTGGTGGCCGCGATGGCCGTGCCGTCGGGCACCGCCGAGGCGGGACCGGGTGGTGGACCGGGCGGTGGCGGCCCGCAGTGCGGTCCGGCCTCCCTCTGGACCTGCGACATGCCTGACGGCTCCCAGCAGACCGTCGCCGGCACCATCTGCGACATCGCCCGCTTCGAGCGCCGTACCGGCGCGAGCTGCAGCCGCTAGATCTCGTTGGGGAGCCCCGGTCGCCTCCGCGGTCGGGGCTCAACCGGCGGCCGATCGGTTCCGTCGTCGGTCGCCGCTCAGCCGGCGCTTTCGGCCGGGCGCTCTCCCGGCCCCCGGACCAGTTCCCGCTGGATGCGGAGAGCCAGGTCTCGGACCAGCGTGCGGATCTCGTCGCGGATCAGCCGGGCGCACTCGAGTTGGTCGCTTTCGCTGCCGGGCAGGTTCCGGAAGTCGGCGATGTTCCAGATGATGCGCTCGGCGTGCTCGCCGTAGAGGGTATCCATGTTGCGATGGAACAGCGGGCAGACGGCGCTGGTTGCCCCGTCGCACAGAGTCACGACGTAGTCGTAGCGTTCGCCGTCCCGATAGCGATCGAAAACCGAGACCGCGGTGCCCTGGGGCAACTCGACCCCGATCTCCCGCATCACCTCAAAGGGAAGTCCCTTCCTCAATTCGCCCTGTTCCAGGCAGGCGCTCTCGGCGTCGAGCAACTCGCCGGCATCGAGCCGGGCGAAGGCCTCGGCGATTCGGCTCCGTCCACCTAGCAAACTGCAGATAAAGAGAACCTTCGGCTTCATCGGCTGTGCGCCCCTGCTCCCCCAAAAGGAGAATGTCGGGCCCGGGGCCAGAAGGGTCAAGTCGTTGAAAACCGGGGCACTTCACGGGGTGAACAGGCGAAGCCGCCCCCCGGACGGCGGCCACCGCACCCTGTCCGGGCGGGCTCTGCCGCGAAAGTCTCCGTCGCTTACAACCCCCGCCCCACCTCCCGCGTTGTTGCGGTCGTGGATCGCCCGATGACCGGCCCCCTGCCGGATCGAGGCGACCGGGGAGACCACGGCATGAAGAGCTTTCGAATCCTGACGGCCGCGCTGACCGCCCTGCTGCTGGCGGCGCCGCTTCTGGCCGGTCCCAACGACAGTGTGCACATCGACGCCGGCGACACCCTCGATCGCGGAGTCAGCAGCCTCAACGGCCGGATCCAGGTCGACGGCGGCGCCCGGATCAACGGCGAGGTCGAATCGGTCAACGGCTCGATTCGCATCGGCCGGGATGCCCAGATCGAAGCGGTCAGCTCGGTCAACGGATCGATCAAGATCGGTGACGGCACCGAGATCCAACGGAAGGTCAGCAGCGTCAACGGATCGATCAGCCTGGAACGGGATGCCCGCGCCCAGGGCGTGGCCTCGGTCAACGGCAGCATCGAACTGCGCGGCGCCGACATCGACGACAACATCGAAACCTACAACGGCCGCGTCGAAGTGCTCGACGGCTCCCGGGTCGGCGGCGACATCCTGGTTCGCGAGCGCGACGGCACCAGCCGTCAGAGCCAGCCGCTGCGCATCGTGATCGACGGCTCCCAGGTCGACGGCGACGTGATCAACGAGGAAGACCGGATCGAGGTCGAAGTGGTGCTGCGCAACGGCGGCCAGGTCGCCGGCGAGATCCGCGGCGCCGAGGTCGTCCAGGAATAGGACCGAAATCGCGGCCGGCCCTCTCGCGGCCGGCCGACGACCCTCCCAGGTCGGGAACGCCCCGCCGCAGCCACCAGGTGCTGCGGCGGGGCGTGTGCTTTTCAGCCTCTTCACGGCTACGGACTTGGAGCCCGGGGAGGTTCGTGGAAGAATCGGCGCCGGAGGATCCGTGCCCCGCGCCTTGTTCGTGATCTACGACTTCCCGCCCGCTACCAGTTCGGGCGTCTTCCGTCCCCTGCGCCTGCTCAAGCACCTTCCCGAGCACGGCTGGGACGCGACCGTCATCACGACCCGTGTCGGCCGGGGCCGCCGTACCGATGCGGCGCTGCTCGAGCGGGTTCCCCGGTCGGTGCAGGTCGTCCGTACTCGCTCGCCGGAACCCCGGGTGATCCAGCTCGCGTTGATGCGGGCGGGCCTGCGGGGACCGTCCCGCTGGATCGATCGCTGGAGCCGGGTGCCCGACGCCCAGCGCATGTGGGTCGGCCACGCAACCCGGGCGGCGGTGGAGGCGGCCGCGGCGGAACCCCACGACCTGCTGTGGACCACCTCGGCCCCCTACAGCGCCCATCTCGCCGGCCTGCGGATCAAGCAGGCCACCGGCCTGCCCTGGATCGCCGATTTCCGCGATGAGTGGACGACCCATCCCGACCTGATGGCGGCCCTGCCCACCGAGCGCCACCGAGCGCTTCATCGGCGGCAGGAGGCGGGAGTGTTGGGTGCGGCGGACCGGGTGGTCGGCGTCTCGGACGCCTTCGTCGACGATCTGATCCGGACCTGCGGTCGCGAGCGGGGTGATTTCGCCGTGATCCCCAACGGATTCGACGAGGCGGATTTCGCCGGGCCGGCCCCGGTGCCCTCGCGGGATCGTTTCGTCGTCGCCTACACCGGGCTGGTCTACGGCCGCGGACCGCTGCGGACCTTCCTGACCGGGGTGCGCAAGGCGCTGGAGCGGGGGCCGATCCCCGCCGAGCGGCTGCGCCTGGAGTTCGTCGGCCACGGCAACGAGGCGCTGGCCGAGGCCGGCGCGCTGCCGGAAGGGGTCCTCTCAACCCGGGGGCAGGTGCCCCACGACCAGGCGATGAATGGCCTGCGCGGGGCGTCGCTGCTGCTGCTGCTGGCCGACCCCGAGCGGGGCCCCGGGCTGTTCCCCGGGAAGATATTCCCCTATCTCGCGTCGAAGCGACCGGTTCTGGCGCTGATCCGGCCCGACGCGGCTGCCGCGGAGCTGCTGCGGCAAGGGGGCAACGCCGCGATCGTTCCCCCCGACGACGCCGACGGAGTGGCCGAGGCGTTGGTGCGGGGCTTCCAGGCCTGGGAGCGAGGAGAGAACCCCGCGGAAACCGACCCCGCGGTCGTGGCGCGATTCTCCTCGCGGACGCAAACTTCCCAGTGGGTCGAGCTGTTCGACCAGGTGAGGAGCTCGTGCGCCAGCCGATCAGCGTGATCGTTCCCAGTCGCGGGGATTCCCCGCATCTCAGGGCGGCGCTGCGCTCGGCGGCCGAGGCGGGCGCCGCCGAGATCGTGCTGGCGCTGCCGGCGGTGCTGGATCCGGCGCCGGAGCC
>CAZBZH010000376.1:0-4888 GCA_964496265.1 uncultured Acidobacteriota bacterium
TCTCCAGCTCCTTGGTCATCTCGGTGGCGTCGGAGCGGACCGCCACCTGGCCTTCCTCGACGTGGCGCCCGTCCTCGGCAAGCCAGGAGATGCGGGCCGGGCGGGTCAGGTTCATCGGCGCCGTCAGCTTGGTCGCCTCGGCCGCCTCCAGGTTGCCCTCGGCTTCGATGGTGCGCACGAAGGAGCCGAGCTCCACCGAGGCCACCGGCACCGAGGGGCCCCCGCCGAAACCGCTGCCGCCGAACATCACCACGCCGCCGGCCACCGCCAGCGCGGCCACCGCGAAGACTCCGATGCGCAGGATCATGAGTCCGCCTCCAGCTCGTCGGTGGCCAGGGCGATGCGGTCCCCTTCGGCGAGCCCACCCAACACCTGCACCCGGGTGTCGTCCCGCGCGCCCAGTTCGACCGGCACGTACTCTTCACCCATCAGACTCTTGCGGCGTACCATCGGCCCGTCCGGGGTCGGCGTGACCGCGGCCAGGGGGATCAACAGCACGTCTTCCAGCTTCTCGACCTCGGCCTCGCCGCGAAAGCGCATGCCCGGCCGCATCCGCTGGGGATCGGTCTCATCCAGCTCGATCTCCATCTTCACGACCTTGAGCGGCGTGCGCCAGGACTGGCGCTGGACGTTGCGGCGGATCAACTTGACCGCGCCCTCAAACTCCACGTCGGGGTGGGCGTCGAGGCGCAGCTTGACCCGCTGCCCGGTTTCGATCCGGCCGGCATTGGCCTCGTGGACGCTCCCCTCGGCCTGCATCACGGTCAGGTCGGGAAGCTCCAACACGCTGGCGCCACGCCAGACCTGATCGCCGACCTTCTTCTTCTGGTCCTGCCAGTCGGTGACGTAGACGACGGTGCCCTTGCGGTCCGCCTTGACCGTCATCATCTCGATGGCGGACTGGATCTCGCGGACGTCCCCCTCGGCCTGGCGCAGCTGGTTGTTCAGCGACTTGAGGTTGGCGTCCCGGGCCCGCTTGGAGCCCTCGAGACGTTTCTTCAGGTGCGCGACCTCCGCCTCGGCGAGCTGGAGATCCAGTTGCGCGTCGGCCAGGTCGTTCCCCTTGGAGAGCTCCTCGGGCACGTCGACCTTGAGCCGGGCCTTGCGCAGCTTGGCCTCGGCCTCGGCCAGGCGCAGACCGTCGGTCTGCAGGCTCAGCAGGGTCTCGTTCTCGGTCTTCTCGATCTGCTTGCGCACGGTGTCCGCTTCGGCCTGCAGCCGCTGCATCGATTGCTGCAGCTCGCTGGTGTCGAAGCTGAGGATCGGCGTGCCCGGCTCGACCTCGTCCCCTTCCGGAGCCATCCGCGCGATCTTGAAGTTGTAGGTCGCGGTGATCGGCGGCGGACCGACGGCGCCGGAGTCGACCGCCCGCAGGGTGCCCTCGACATCGACGGTGGTGCGCAGGTCTCCCCGCTCGGCGGTGACCCAGGTGCCGGCCTCCTCGCCGCCCAGGAGCGAACCGCTGAACCACCAGCCGGCGGCGACCACCAGCAGGATCGCGACGACCAACAACAACCGGCGTTTCATCGTGCGCGCCATGCTCACCCCGCCCGGCGCAGCCGCTCACCCTCGGAGAGGCCGCTTTCCAGAATGCATTCGTTGTCGCTACAGAAGGTGACCTGCACCTCGGTCTCGCTGCCGTCGGCCTTGCGGGCGCGAGGCGGATCCACGCTCAGATCGAGCCCGGCCCGCGGCGCCAGCAACACGTTCTCGACCGCCGGCAACTCGACGGTGACCTTGACCGACATGCCGGGGCGCATCTTTTCGGGATCGGATTTGTCCAGCAGGATCGTGGCGTGGAACGCCCGGCGCATCGAGCGGAAGCCCTGGGACTGGGCGATCGGCGCCACCTCGTCGACCACCCCCTCGAACTCCAGTTCGGGGTAGGCGTCGAGCACACAGCGGGCGCGCATGCCCGGCGCGATGCGGCCGTCATCCACATCGCTGAGGTAGCCGGTGACCTTCCAGGCGTCGAGGCTCGGCACCTTCATCACCGTGGTGCCGACGTTGACCGAATCGCCGACCTGGAACTTGCGATCCTCACGGCGGTTCTCGTCGATGACCAGAATGCCGTCGGCCGGGGCGCGCAGGGTCAGCGCCTCGATGGCGCTGCGCGCGGTGTCGGCCTCGAGCCGCGCCTTCTGCTTGGCGATCTCGGTGACCTCGATCTCCGCCTTGCTGGATTTGCGGTAGGACTCGAGATCCGCCTCGGCCTTGGCGAAGGCGATGCGGGCCCGCTCGTACTCCAGCTGGGCTTCCTGATACTTGCGGCGCTCCTGGACGTCGGCGGGCACCGCCGCCTTGATCCGCGCCTTTTCCAGGGCCACCGTCGCCTTGTCCAGCTCGAACTCCTTGTCCCCCATGGTCACGGCGACGTCGGCGCGGATCTTGGCCAGGTCGTTGGCCGCCCGCAGCCAGGCGAGTTCTTGCTGGTCGAGATTGTTGAGCAGCTCGGTGTTGTCCAGTTCGAGCACCGGATCGCCGGCCTTGACCGTGGCGCCGTCCCGCTCCATCCAGCGGATCGGGATCTGCCAGGTCGGGTTCGGCGGCACCTTGATATCGGAGGCCTTGACCGCCTCGAGGGTGCCTGTGACCAGGAACTGGGACTGGAGGTTGCCGCGATAAACCACCAGGCCGCGGCTGGGGGCCGGATCGTCGGGGGTGGTGGCCCGGTTGTCGGTGCAGCCGGGAGCCAGCAGCAGCGCCGCCAGCAGGCCCGCGGCCGCTACGGTCGCCCGCGACTGGGGTCTGGTTCTCCGCTTCACGGCAGGATGTCCCCTCGTGACGCTGGAACCCGGTTCGTTCCGGGCTCCGCCCATCCATCTCGGCGGGTGTCGTGCCTCTTTCTCTAGTACGCCCGACATCCCCGAATCGTCTAACTACCTACGAGCCGATTCGGTTGCGGTTAGGAAACCGCACCTGCCATCCAGTCTACCCACGGCCCAAAGGGGCGCAAAAGGCCGGAACGGTCACTTTCAGGTAACGAACGCGGCAGCGGCCCCGAACCGCCCCGCCGGGGCCTCTTCGCCGGGGAATACGCCTGGACGCTACAATGGTTACGGGGTGAAAACGGTTCGAGAAACCGGGCGGATCGCCGCCCAAGCGCCAGGCCGGGTCCACTCCCCGGCCTCGAGGAAAGGCTGCATGCCCAGACGATTCCCCTCCCGACCGACGAGCCCCCGGGCCACGCCGCGGACCGCCGTCGCGCTGGCCCTGGCCACGATGCTCCTCGGCGGCGCCCTGATGTCCCCCACCCTGCGTGCCGCCCGGGCCGAGGTGGTCCGCACCGAGTCCTTCCGGCTGATCAACGAGGGGGTGTCGGCCTACAACCGCGGGGACTACTCCGGAGCCGTCGAGAGCCTGTCGACGGTGGCGGCCATGGCGCTCAACTCCTTCCGGGCCCACTACTACCTGGGCCTGGCGCTGATCGGCGACCGCCGCTACGGCGAGGCGATCGAGATGCTCGAGATCGCCCTGGACCTGGATCCGACCCACCTCAACGCCCACGTCAATCTGGGGAACGCCTACCTCAAGCTCGGCGATATCGACGAAGCCACGGCCGAGTACTACCGGGCGATGAAACTGCGGGCCGAGTACCCGCCCGCCCTGGACGGGCTGGCCCGCGCCGCCGAGGCCCGTGCCGACGATCCCAAGGCGATCGAGATGTTCCGGCGGGCGATCGCCAGCGACCAGGGTTACGCCGAGGCCTACACCCACCTGGGTCAGCTCTACCTGCGGCAGAACCGGCTTGACGACGCCGTCCGGCTGCTGGCCGAGGCGGTCAGCATCCGGCCGGACTACGCCCCCGGCCTCAACCGCCTGGCCCTGGCCTACTCCCGGCTCGGGCTGGAGAACGAGGCGGTGGCCACGATCCGCAAGGCGATCGAGCTGGAACCCCAGGCCGCGTCCCACCAGTCGGCCCTGGGCCACATCCAGCTGGGCCTGGGCCTGGTCGAGACCGCCGAGAAGTCCTTCGCCCGGGCGCTGGAGCTGGACGCCGGGCTGCCCGACGCCCGCCGCGGCACCGCCGAGGTGGCGCGACGCCGGGGCGACTACGAGGCCGCCCTCGTCGAGATCCAGGTGATCCTCAACGACGAGCGGACCGGCGGAAGCCTCAAGCGCGCCTTCGAGGCGCTGCTGGCGAGCATCGCCCAGGAGCGGGACCGGGTCGCCGAACTCGAAGCGCTGGCGGCCAACGGCTCTGCCGAGGACAACGCCGACGAAGCGATGAACGATGCGGCGATGAACGATGAAGCGATGGTCGCCGACGGAGATGCGGCCGCCGAGGGCGCAGGGACCGAAGCCGCCGGCGAAGCGACCGACGAGAGCGGTGAGGCGGTGGCCGCGGCGGACGACGCTCCCCGCGGCCTGACCTCGGCCGAACGGGTCGAACTGGCCGGCATCTACGCCGACCGGCGCCAGTGGCGCCGCGCCGCCGAGACCCTGGAACCCGGCGCCGAAAGCAACGACGCCCGGGAGACCCTGGCCTTCTACCTGTTCCAGGCCGGGCGCTTCCGCGACTCCCAGTCGATCTACGCGGCGCTGGCCCAGGCCACGCCCCGGTCAGACCTGGAGGTCAACAACGGCGTGGCCCTGACGCTGCTCGGCAGCGACCGCGCCGCCCTCGACGCCTATCGCCGGGCGCTGGACATCGACCCGGAGAACAGCCTGGCCCAGCTCTACCTGGGCAACGCCCTGCTGCGGCTGGGCCGCTCCGATGAGGCCGCCGACGCCTACGTGGTGTTCCTCGACCGGGCCGAGGGCAACAGCGAAGCCAAGGAACGGGTACGGCGCATTCTCGAGCAGGTGGCCCCGGGCCTTCTTCCCGAGAAGCCGAACCCGGCCACCGCGCCACGGCGGCCGCCCCGCCAGGCGCCCAGCGCTGCCG
>CAZBZH010000377.1:0-1203 GCA_964496265.1 uncultured Acidobacteriota bacterium
CTGTTTGCCTGCGTCGCCGAGGGTCTGAGCGGGGCGCTACATCTGGACGCGGTGGTCTCGCTGTTGACCGAGGGAGAGCAGGCCGAGGTGACCGCCGACGTGCGAGCCTCCCGGCCCTTCGCCGGGGCGGAACTCGAGTCCCTGGTGATTCAGGCCGCCGCCGAATGGCACGACGTGACCGTCGCGCGCATTGTCCAGGGGCGGCTTCTCGACTACGACGCCGCCGCCGGGGAGCGGTCGATCGAGAGTGGTCCCCAGCCGACCCGGCTGCCTCTGGTGCGCCGCAACGAGACCATCGGCTACCTGGCGGTGTTCCCCTCGGCTCCACTCACCGCGGCCCAGCAGCGGCTGCTGCTCGGGGCCAGCAATCAGCTGTCGCTTCATCTGGACCGGATCCTGACCCTCAAGCAGGCCGAACAGGGCCGCTTCCGCGCCATCCTCGATTCGATGCCCCAGGCGGTGTTCCTCACCGACGGGGAGCTACGCGTCGTGCAGTCGAACCGCGCCGCCGCCGAACTCCTGTCCCGCTTCAGCGGCGAGGCGCCCGGTCGCCCCCTGGAGCGGATCGGCGCGCTCAACCTGGGGCCGCTGGCCCGCAGGGTGCTCGATGACGGCGAACCGGTAAGCGAGGCCGCGGCTCGCACCGAGGACGGGACGCACTGGACGGTGACCCTGTCTCCCTTCGGACACGCGGCGGGGTCCCAGCAAGGGCTGGTCGTGGTGTTGACCGACGTGACCGAACGCCGCCGCATCGAGGAGCAACTCCACCAGTCCGAGAAGATGTCGAGCCTGGGACAGATGATCTCCGGCATCGTGCACGAGTTGAACAACCCGCTCGCGTCGATCCTCGGCTACGCCCAGTTGGTCGGATCCTCGCCGGCACTCGACCCCAAGCTGGCCGGCCGGGTCGATACCCTGGTTTCCGAATCCGAGCGTTGCCAGAAGATCGTCCGCAACCTGCTGCTGTTCGTGCGCAATCAGCAAGCCGAGCGCAGCATGGTTTCGCTCAACGAGGTCGCCCGTTCGGTGCGCTCTCTCTTGCAGTACTCGTTCCGGGTCAAGGGGGTCGCTATCGAGCTGGAGCTCGACACCGACCTGCCGGGCACCTTCGCCGACCGGCACCAGTTGCAGCAGGTGCTGGTGAACCTGTTGACCAATGCCCAGCACGCGATCCTCGGCCACGCCGACCGGGGCACCGTGTTG
>CAZBZH010000377.1:1223-4881 GCA_964496265.1 uncultured Acidobacteriota bacterium
AGGTCGACGACGACGGCCCCGGAGTCCCCGAGGAGCTGCGGCAACGGATCTTCGATCCGTTCTACACAACCAAGGAGGCCGGCATGGGCACCGGCCTCGGCCTCTCGCTCGTCTTCAGCATGATCGCCTCGCATCAGGGGCGGGTCTTCGTCCAGCCCTCGGAGCGGGGGGGCGCCCGCTTCTGTGTCGAGTTGCCGGTCACCGCGGCGGCCGAGGCCGGGACGCCGATCGAACGGGTAGCCGCCGAGCCCCAGGCCGAGACCGCCGCCGCTCCGGAACGGGTGCTGGTCATCGACGACGAGGAGACCATCGCCGCGATGATTGCCGAGGCGTTGCGCGAGGACGGCTACCGGGTGGAGACGGTGCACGACGGCGCCGAGGCGCTGGAGAAGGTCGACCGGGAACAGTTCGGCCTGGTCATCGCCGACTACCGCATGCCCTCGGTGCAGGGACGGCAGCTCTACGATGAGCTCTGCGAGCGACGCCCGGGACCGGTGCGTGGGTTGTTGCTGACCACCGGCGACACCATGAGTGACGAACCCTTCGAGACCGCCCGTTCCAACGGCGTCTCGATTCTCAACAAGCCGTTCAATCTCGAGGACCTGAGACGGAACGTGCGACGCGAGCTCCGAGGCGCGGAGCGGCGCAATCCCTGAGCGGGCGATGCGGCATCTCGTCGTCGGCACCGCCGGTCATATCGATCACGGCAAGAGCACGCTGGTCAAGGCGCTGACCGGCGTCGACCCGGACCGGCTCAAGGAGGAGCAGGCCCGGGGCATCACCATCGAACTCGGTTTCGCCGACCTCGAGCTGGAGGACGACCGCAGGATTTCCTTCGTCGACGTACCGGGGCACGAGCGCTTCGTGCGCCATATGGTGGCGGGCGCCACCGGAGTCGACGCGGTGCTGCTGGTGGTCGCCGCCGACGAAGGGGTGATGCCCCAGACCCGGGAGCACCTCGAGATCTGCCGACTGCTCGACGTCGGCCACGGCATCGTGGCCCTTTCCAAGTCCGATCTGGCCGAACCCGAGCTGGTCGAGGTGGTCGAACTGGAACTGCGGGAGCAGCTCGCAGGGACCTTCCTCGAGGATGCGCCGATCGTGCAGGTCTCGGCCCAGACCGGGAACGGCCTCGAGGCGCTGCGCGCCGAACTGAACGGGCTATTTGGCCGGGTGCCTGCCCGCGCCGTGCACGGCGTGCCGCGGCTGCCGGTCGACCGTTCCTTCGTGCTCAAGGGCTTCGGCACCGTCGTCACGGGCACGCTGGTCTCGGGAACCCTGGCGCCGGGGGATGAGGTGGAGGTCTTCCCCTCGGGCAAACGGGGCCGGGTCCGCAGTCTGCAGGTGCATCATCGAGAGGTGCCCCAGGCGGTTGCCGGACAGCGGACCGCGGTCAACCTCCAGGGGCTCGAGCGCGGCGAGGTCCCCAGGGGGGCGACGCTGACGACTCGCGGGGCGCTGATCTCGACCCGGCGCCTGATCGCGGAGGTGGAGCTCCTGCCGGGGATCGAGCCGCGACACCTGGAAGGGGGGCAGGTGCGTCTTCATCAGGGAACGGCCGAGCGCAACGCGCGGCTGCATCCCCTGGGGAGAGATGCTCCGGAGGGCCTGATGTCGGTACGGCTGGATGAACCCGCCCTGCTGGTGCCGGGAGACCGCTTCATCCTGCGACTGCCGGCGCCGGTCCACACCATCGGCGGAGGCGTGGTGCTGGACAGCCGGCCGCCACGGCGGCTGAGTGACGATCAGCGCGCTCGTTTGCGGGACACCGACCCGGTGGAAGCGGCAGGCCTGCGTCTCGAACGCGCCGGGTTCCGTGGTGCGTCACCGGGGGCGCTCGCCGCGGAGCTTGGACGCTCGGCCGCCGAGATCGATCAGATCGTGCAGCGTCTGGCCGAGCAGCAGTCCGCCCGGGTCTTCGCCGGGCAGGCCTTCTCCGGACCGACCTGGGAGCGAGTGCGTCAGCAGGTCGTCGAGGTGTTGACCGCCTTTCATCGCGACGAGCCGCTGCGCCCCGGCATCTCCCGGGAGGAACTTCGGGGCCGGATCTCCGGCGAGATACCCCTCGATGGTTGGCGCGGAATGCTCGAGTTGTTGCAGCAGGAGGGCGTGGTACGGCTGGAGGGGGAGTGGGTCGGCTCCAGCGAGCACCGGGTGGAGTTGAGCGATGCCGACGAGGCCCGGGTTGCCGAGCTCGAGGCGCGGTTTCGCGAGGCCGGCCTCGATCCGCTGGCTCCCGCCGATGTGTTGCAGGCCGGCGACGATCGGGACGGTCGCTTGATCGAGTGGCTGTTCCTCCAGGGACGGCTGCTCAAGCTGCCCGACGGCCGGGTCCTCCACGCCGACGCCGAGGCGGACCTGCTGGCCCGGCTGCGGGAGTACCGGCAGACCTCGAGCCGGATCGATGTCGGCGCCTTCAAGGAACTGGCCGGAGTCAGCCGAAAAAACGCGATTCCGCTGCTGGAGCACCTGGATAGCCGGCGCAAAACCCGCCGAATCGGCAATATGCGAGAGATCCTCGACGCCTAGCCCGGAAAGAACGACAATAGGGGAGTGGGGCAACGGCCCACGAGAGGAGCAGACATGACACCGCTGGCTTTGCTGGGGCCGCTCGGGCCCATGGAACTGATCATCATCCTGGCGATCCTGATCCTCCTGTTCGGTGCCAAGAAGATCCCGGATCTGGCCCGCGGGCTGGGCGAGGGCATCCGTAACTTCAAGTCGGGCATGCGCGAGGAAGAGCAGATCACGAGCAAGAAGGACTCCGAGGGCCAGGCGGCCGAACGCTGATCCGAACCCCGTGTGTGCGGCACCTTCTTCCCGGACGCTGCTGAAGCGTCAGCGCCTGGCCGTCGAGCGGCTCCGCAGCCAGTTGGCGGAGGCCGACGGCTCCCGGGACCATCCCTACTTCCGTCCGCTCTCCACCTGGCCGCGTAGCGCAGCGGAGTCGCTCAGCCCCGAGGCACTCGCCGAGGCTTGCGCCGACAAATCGCTGGTCTACGTCGGCGACTACCACGCGGTACCCGCCTACCAGACCTACACGGCGGACCTGCTGCGCCGCATCGCGTCCCGGCGCAAGGACCTGATTCTCGGCGTCGAGTTCGTCTTCACCCGTCAGCAGCGGACCCTGGACCATCTGCAGAGCGGGCTCCTGACCGACGAGGAGTTCCGCCAGCGGATCCACTACCGGGACGACTGGGGCTATCCCTGGGAGGGCTTCGGTGCGCTGCTTGGCGCCGCCCGGGAGTGCGATGTGCCGGTGCTGGCGTTGGACACCCCGCCACGGCGAGGGTTGGGGGGGCTGAAGCGCAGGGACGATCACGCCGCCCGGCGCATCGTCTCGATCCTGCGCGAGCGCCCCGACGCCTGCCTGATGGTGTTTTTTGGCGAGTCCCACCTGGCTCCGGCTCATCTACCGCGCAGGGTTCAGGCGCGGCTCGGACGGGCGGGCCTGGAGGCGGATGCGGTGACCGTCCTGCAGAACCCGGATCCGCTCTACTGGAAGCTGGTCTCCGAGGATCGGCAGCTGGATCGCCCGGTGCGGGTCGATGACAGCACCTACGCGGTGTTTCATCTGAGCCCGCTGGAAAAGTACGAGGCCTACCGGCAGGTGCTGGAACGTTGGGCGGGAGACGTCCCCTCGGACGAGGAGGTCGAT
>CAZBZH010000378.1:0-4877 GCA_964496265.1 uncultured Acidobacteriota bacterium
CATGAACGCGCTGCTGACGGATCGCAAGACCCCGGCCGAACTGCTGCACTACCTGACCTATCACCCCGACCGCCGCATCGGCGAACTCCTGACCGAGCTGACCGACCTGGGCTACGGCAACTTCCCCGCGAAACACGAGCGCCTCTTTCTCACGGCGGTGGGCGTGGGCTCTTCCACCGGGCTGGACGCCTTGCCGCGGATGGTGGCGCTGTTGAAGCAGGCGATCGACGGCGATCCCGGGCTGGATCAGGCCGGTCCCCAGCGGGCCCTAGCCCTGGTCTACGTGCGCGCTCCGGGCTGGCCGACCGGGCCCGGCGATCCGGATCTGGCGCTGGAGAATGCCGAGGCCGCCGCCGAGTTGCGTCCCGGCCACCCGCCCAACCTGCTGACCCTGGGCGAGGCGCTGGAAGCAATCGAGGAGCCGGAGCAAGCCCGCGAGGCCTACGCCAGGGCCCGGCAGATGGCCCAAGATCAAGCGGCACAGGGCGTTGCGGCCGCCGGTCGCTGGCTGGCCGAGGCCGAGAAAGCGTTGGATCGGCTGGGGCCCACCGGCTCCTGAGCGGCCTCGCTTCGCCGCCCGGCCGACGCGGGCGTCGAGCCTGCCCCGTGCGGTAGGATACGTCCTTCGTTCGGCGCGTTCGCGCCGCAGGAGAGGGATCCATGAGCGAACTCATCTGGAGCCTGGATGAGCTGGCTCGCTTCGCCCGTTTCGAGGACTCCGAGGTCCGCTACTGGGCGATCGACCGGCTGATCCGGCACTACCCCGAAGACTGCTGCGACAAGATCGCTCACGGACTGATCGACGATCACGAAGCCACTCCGGCGATGGTGGCCCGCCACCTGGGCGAGCACGGCGGCCCGGAGCATCATTCGGTGCTCGTGCGCGGCTTGCGGGTGCTGCGTGGCGCGACCCCGGGGCTCTGCCTGCAGGCCCTGGCCCGGCTGGGCTATCCCGGTACCGTCGATCTGGCCCGGGCGGCCCTCGAGGCCGAGGAGCCCAACGAGTCCGCCTTCGGCATCATCATCGAGGCGCTGGCCGATCTGGGCACCACCGACGCCTGCGAACTGGTCCGCGAGACCACCGATCGCCGGGTCGAGCTGTTGGCCGATCCGATGGCGTTGCGCGGCGTGCTCAAGATCGTCGACGCCGATGAGATCCCCGACACCCTGGCCAAGTTCCTGACCGCGCTTCAGTGGCGGGGCACCAACCGGGCCGGCGAGGCGTTCCGTGCGCTGATGGACGCGCTGCAGATCGATGACGCCGGCTGGTGTTTCCGCACCGGGCCGTCGGGACGCATCGAGTTGCGCAAGACGATCAAGGCGGTGGAGTCCGGCTACGACTGCGACATCCTGACCGCGATGGGGGACACCACCCTCAAACAGCTCGGGCAGCGTTTCCGCGCCGGGGGTCTGGCGGATATCGTCCGTTCCCTGGCCGACTGGACCTGTGCCGAGACCCACAAGTTGACCGACGACCCCGAGGACCCGCTGCCGCGGCGGATCGAGGCCGCCATCGGCGCCTTCGCCACGCCCCAATCCCTGCGGGATGTGGAGCGGTTGGGGCATCAGTTCCAGCAGTGGGTGCTCGGCTTCCAGCTCTCGGCGGCCTTCGCCGTGGCCCGCTACCAGAACTTCGCGCTCTCCCTGCGCCGGGCCCGGGGCCACCTGGATCGACTGCTGGAACTGGCCGAGGTCGAGACCGCCTTCACCCTCGCCGACCTGCCGGCGGCCATCGCGGTGGTCTGCCGGGACGATGCCGAGAAGGCCCAGCGGGCCCAGGACTGGTGCCTGCGCATGCTCGAGGCCCAGGGGCCGTTCTTCCCCAAGGTGGTGGCGCTGGAAACCCTGGGTGAACTGCGGGCGATTCACTTCGTGCCCGAGATCATGGAGTACCTCGCCGACGAGAACTCCTACGTGTTCGGCGCCTCGGAGCGCGCGCTTTCGCGCATGGGCGAGGCGGTGATCCCGGCGGCCGGTTCGATGATCGAGTCCGGCCACGTCGATCCCGACTCCGCCCACAGCCTGCTGGTGCTGCTCTGCGATCTCGGAACCGCGACCGCCTACGAGGCGGTGGCGACCTATCTCGAATGGTTCATGGCCGAGGTCGGCCCGGGACACACCGCCGAGTGGGTCAGTCTGTTCGGCCTCGAGGAACTGATCGAGCCGCTGCGGGACTGGCTTGAAGAGGATCCTGCGCTGGTCGGCCATGCTCTGCTGTTGCTCGGCGCGATTCACAACGTGCGGATCCCCGAGGAGGACGAGATCCTCCAGGCGATCGAGGATGAACGCGCTCGCCGCGACCGCGAGCAGCGTGAGGACGAGGGGGAAGGTGGACCCGAGGACGGCGACTACGTCATGTAGCCCCGAGGTCGTGCAGTCCGGTCCGTTCGTTCGCAACCTCGCTTCTGTTTGCACACCCAGCTGGAGAGATTCGGTAAATGGCCCAGAATTCCATGGAACGCGTCCGCAACATCGGCATCGTGGCTCACATCGATGCGGGTAAGACGACGACCAGCGAACGCTTCCTCTACTACGCCGGCAAGAGCCACAAGATCGGTGAGGTCCACGACGGCCAGGCGGTGATGGACTACCGCGAGGACGAGCGTAGCCGCGGGATCACCATCTCCGCGGCGGCGACGACCCTCGAGTGGAACAAGCACATCATCAACCTGATCGATACTCCCGGGCACGTCGACTTCACCGCCGAGGTGGAACGCTCCCTGCGAGTGCTCGACGGCGCGGTGGTGGTATTCGACGGGGTCGAGGGGGTGGAGCCCCAGTCCGAGACGGTCTGGTATCAGGCCGATAGCTACGAGGTCCCGCGTATCGCCTTCGTCAACAAGATGGACCGTATCGGCGCCGACTTCGACGCCGCCATCGAATCGATGAAGGACCGGCTGGCCGCCGAGCCGATCCCGATCCAGTTTCCCGACGGTTCCGCCGCCGAGTTCGCCGGCATCGTCGATCTGGTTCACGAGCGCTACATCGTGTTCGACGCCGACACCCTCGGCCGGGACATGACCGAGAGCGATATCCCCGAGCGGCTCAAGGAAGAGGCGGAAACCCGGCGGGCCGCGATGATCGAGGCGCTGGCCGAGCGTCACGATCCGCTGATGGAGTTGTTCCTGGCCGAGGAGCCGATCGAGCAGCAGCATCTGCTCGAGGCGATGCGGGCGATCACCCTGGAGCGCAAGGCGACCCTGGTGATGTGCGGCTCGGCGCTGAAGAACATCGGCATCCAGCCGGTGCTCGACATGGTCTGCGCCTGCCTGCCCTCGCCGCTGGATGTCCCGCCGGTAGGGGGCACCCATCCCAAGACCGGCGAGGCGTTGACCCGGGCGCCCAGGAAGGGAGAGCCCTTCTCGGCGCTGATGTTCAAGATCCAGGCGAAAGACGCGGCGGACATGTACTACATCCGCGTCTACTCGGGAAAGCTCGAGACCGGCGGCCGGGTGATCAATCCGCGCACCGGCAGCAAGGAACGCCTGCGCCGCATTCTGCGCATGCATGCCGACCGGGGCGAGGCGCTCAAGGAGATTGTCGCCGGCGACATCGTCGCGGTGACCGGTCTGCACAAGACCGCGACCGGCGACACGCTGTGCGCCGAGAACGAACCGATCCTGCTCGAGACCATCCGCTTCCCCGACACCGTCGTCTCCATCGCGGTGGAGCCGCGCACCGCCGGTGACCGGGAGAAGTTCTCCCAGGTGCTGGAGCGCGCTCAGCGCGAGGACCCGACCTTGCAGAGCACCCTGTCCGAGGAAACCGGCCAGACCCTGCTCTCGGGCATGGGCGAGCTGCACCTGGAGGTGGTGCTCGGACGGATGCAGCGGGACTTCGGCGTCGAGGTCAACTACGGCAAGCCCCGGGTGTCCTACCGCGAGACCGCGGCGGGAGCCGCCTCGGGGACCGGCGAGTATGCCCGCCAGGTCGCCGGTGAGAACCTGTTCGCCAAGGTCGGGGTCTCCATCGAGCCGCTGTCGGACCAGGGTGCCAAGGCCGAGGTCGAGAGCAAGCTGCGGCAAGGGGAGCTCCCGCCCCAGTACCTGCCCGGGCTGATGGAGTCGATGGCCAACGCCGCCGACGGCGGCGGACTCTACGGCTACCCGGTGACCGGCATCAAGGTCTGTCTCGACAGCGTCAAGTTCGACGAGGTGGGTCAGCCGGAGATCGCGCTCAACACCGCCTGCAGCCACGCCTTTCGCGAGGCGCTCCAGGCGGCGAGCACCCAGGTGCTCGAACCCTACGGCCGCCTGGAGCTACGGGTTCCCGAGGACTTCCTGGGGAACGTGCACAAGACCCTCAACCAGCGCCGGGCCATCGTCGAGGAAACCGGGTTCAGCAAGAACATGGCGGTGGTGCGGGGGGTCGTGCCGATCGGTGAGATGTTCGGCTACCTGACGGTGCTGCGCAGCCAGACCCAGGGCCGGGGGTCCTTCTCGCTGGAGCCCCTGGACTATCGGCCGATTCCCGACAATCTCGTGGCCCTGCACCACGAGAAGCTCTACGGCTAGGGGGCGCTGGTGCTCTCTCCCCGTTCCTCGATCGAGCGCCTGGAAGACGGCGTGGTGCTGTTGGAGCACGAGGTCGTCGGCGAGGACGACTTCGCCCAGGCGGCAAACGACGTGTTCTCGCTGATCCGTGAGGCGGAGCAGCAGCATCCCGGCGCGCTACGCCGGCTGATGCTGACCATCAGCGGCCACGACGGCGAACGCGCCGGCTTCGACGCGGACTTCTTCGAGTTCCAGCAGGAGTTCATGCTGCTGGCGCTGGGTAAGTTCCTGACCTGGGTCGATATGCCGCTCACCGGCTCGCTGGCCAACCCGGGCACCCAGCAGAACGACCTGCCCGACAAGCTGCAGCTCAAGGACTGAGCG
>CAZBZH010000379.1:0-4876 GCA_964496265.1 uncultured Acidobacteriota bacterium
CGAACCGCTGGGCGAACCCGATGAGCGTCCGGAATTCATGGACGATCTCGAGGGCACCCTGCAGAAGATGTTCGGCCTGATGGAACTGGAGCTCAGCGTCCAGGGGGAGTACCGCACGTCCGCCGGCTCGCGGCTGGTGTTGTCGGGAGAGGATCTCGAATTCCTGCGCGACGGGGACGGTGAGTTCGTCCGCTCGGTACAGTTCGTGTTGAACCGCATGGCCCGTCGTACCTGGCCCGACAGCGGCCGCATCCTGGTGGTGCGCGACGGCGACGGCGAAGGGGACGACGAGGCGCGGGACGAGGAGATCATCGCCATGGCCGAGGAGGTCGCCCGCCGGGTGATCGACGAGGGCAAGCCGGTGCGGCTCGACGCGATGAACCCCTACGAGCGCCGGCTGGTGCACATGACCATCCGCCCGATGAAGGGGGTCACCACTCGCAGCGAGGGGGACAGCTTCCACAAGCGCATCAAGGTAATGCCCCGCCGCTCCCGGCGTCGCCGCGGCGAACGGGACCGTGACCGGGATCGTCCGCGCAACGAAGCCGCCGCGGCGAACGATACGGAGCACGATGAGCTGCTGACGTCGACGCGCGAGGATATGCCCCGCACCCGGCCCCAGTTCGATGACGACGTGGCCGACGACGGCTTCGACGGCAACGGCGAAGAGGTCGTGGCCCGGGATGATCTCGACGGCGGGGACAACGGGGACCTGCGCGCCGATTCCGCCGAGGGCCACGGGGACCGCGAGCAAAATCGCGATCTGGACGGCGGTTCCGACAGCGGCGACGATTACGACGACGACTTCGAGGACGGGGCCGAAGAGGATCGCCCCTCCCGCTAGCCCGTTCTACTCCTGAAGCGGCGGCCGAGACGCCGCAGCACGAGCCGACCATGCACGATCCCGCCGAGACCATCGTGGCGGTGGCGACCCCTCCCGGCAGGGGCGGCGTCGGCTGCGTGCGTCTGAGCGGTCTCGATGCCGAGACCATCGCCCGCAGCCTGTTCACCCCCGCCCGGGCCCGCCGGCCCACGGCGATTGCCTCGGCCGCACCGGAGATGCGCGAACAGCTCGAGGAGCGCTTTGTCGCCGGCCACGCCCAGTTCGGCCGCTTCCTCGGCCGCAGCGGCGAGGAGATCGACCACGGCTATCTGATTCGCTTCGACCGCGGGCGCTCGTTCACCGGCGAGTCCACCGTCGAACTATGGACCCACGGCAGTCCCGCAGTGCTCGGCGAACTGGTCGCCGCGGCGCTGGAGTTCGGGGCCCGGGCCGCCGGTCCCGGGGAGTTCACCTATCGCGCGCTGCGCAACGGCCGGCTGGATCTCGCTTCGGCCGAGGGGGTGCGCGATCTGATCGACGCGCAGACCAAGGCCCAGGCCCGGGTCGCCTTCGCCCAGGCCGAGGGAGCGCTTTCCCGCGCGCTGGCGCCGCTGCGCGAGGAGCTCGAGGATCTGATCGCACGGGGGGAAGCCGCCGTCGAGTTCGTCGACGAGAGCGAGACCCACCTGACGGTGAGCCAACTCCAGACCGGCATCGACCGGGTCGCCGACGGCTGCGCCGGTTTGCTGGCCCAGTACCGTGGCGGGCGGTTGGTGCGCGAGGGCGCGACCCTGGCCATCGTGGGCAAACCCAACGCCGGCAAGTCGTCGCTGTTCAACCGGCTGCTGACCCGTGAGCGGGCGATCGTGACCGATACGCCGGGGACCACCCGGGACACCCTGGAAGAGGTGATCGATCTCGACGGCATTCCCCTGCGGCTGGTGGACACCGCCGGCCTGCGGGAGACCGCCGACCCGATCGAGCAGGAAGGGGTGCGCCGGGCCGAGGCCGCCCGGGCCGAGGCGGACATCAGCCTGCTGGTGCTGGATAACGCCCGTTCGATCGAGGCGGATGAGGAGCAGGCGCTGTCCGAAGCGTCGGTCTCCGGCGTCGGCCGCACCCTGGTCGCCGTCAACAAGTGCGACCTGCCGCCGAAGCTGCGGCTGCCCGCCACGGCGCTGACCACCGTGCGGGTCTCGGCGCTCAACGGCGAGGGGCTCGACCGGCTGCGCCGGGAGCTGCTGGGTCTGCTCCACGACGGCCCGGTGCTGGAAGACCCGCTGCTGACCGACGCTCGCCACGCCGATGCGCTGGGCCGCTGCGCGGCGAGTCTGAAATCCGCCGGGGATGCGCTGCGGGGCGGACTGACCGAAGAGGTCGCCCTGGAGGACGTCCGCGCCGCCGTGGCTGCCCTGGGTGAGATCACCGGCGAGTTCGGCACCGAGGACCTGTTGGGCCGGATCTTCAGCACTTTTTGCATCGGGAAGTAGCGAGCCCACTGTCTTTTTTCGCTGTATATTCGTTTTTGATCGCCAGTTGGTCGCCGCGGAGGTAGATCTCCCGTGAAGAAGAAAACGCTGCATCTGGACGACGACGTCGCGTTACTGCTCAGGCAAACGCTCGAGCAACGTGGCGGATCCGTTGATGGCCTGGTCAACGAGGCGCTTCGCCTCGGGCTGCGCTCGATGTTCCCCGCAAGCGACCGCGGGAGGTACTCAACTCCCTCTGTACATCTCGGCGGATGCCTGCTTGGCGATGATCTCGACAATATCCAGGAAGTCCTCGCGCGAGAGGACAGCGAGAAGCTGCGCTAGCCCGTCTTCGCCATAGTCGCCGGTCGGACCCGGTGCGCTCGGCGTAAACTCCTGCTACTCCTGCGTTTGTCACTTGGGGGCCTTCGACCCTTCGCCCTTCCGACCCTTCGGTGGGGCTCAGGGCTCTTCGACGTGGCTCAGGGCCCTTCGACAAGCTCAGGGCAGGCAGGCAGGCAGGCAGAGGCAGAGGCATGAGTGACTCAGCTCCAGATACGCCAAACATCTTTGATGTGGTGGTGATCGGTGGTGGCCACGCCGGCTGTGAGGCGGCGCTTGCTGCTGCGCGGATGGGGTGCGCCACGGCGATGGTGACCCTCAAGGCGGACGCCGTGGCCCGGCTCTCCTGCAACCCGGCCATCGGTGGGCTGGCCAAGGGTCATTTGGTCCGGGAGCTCGACGCTCTCGGCGGCGAGATGGGGATCCAGGCCGACGCCTGCGGCATCCACTTCAAGCTGCTCAACCAGAGCCGCGGTCCGGCGGTGCGCGGTCCCCGGGCCCAGCAGGACAAGGACCTCTACCCCGCCGCCATGCAGGCGCAGATTCTCGGCGAGGCCAACCTGACGTTGATCGAGGGAGAGGCCGCCGACCTGCTGGTCGACGAGAACCCCGGCGCCGGAAGGATCGCCGGGGTGAAGCTCGGGGACGGGCGCACGCTGACCGCGTCCCGGGTGGTGATGACCACCGGCACCTTCCTGCGGGGCCTGATGCACATGGGTCTCGAGGCGACCCCCGGCGGCCGGGTCGGCGAGAAGCCGGCCAACAATCTCTCCGACGCCCTGCGCAGCCTCGGCTTCCGGCTGGAACGGTTCAAGACCGGCACGCCGCCGCGCCTGGACAAGGACACCGTCGACGTCGCCCGCTTCGAGGTGCACCCCGCCGACGAAACCCCGACGTTCTTCTCCGACGTGACCCGGGAGATCAAGCTGCCCCAGGTCGATTGCCACGTGGCCTACACCAACCCGGACGTGCACGCCCTGGTGATGGCCAACCTGGACAAGTCGCCGATGTTCAGCGGCAAGATCAACGTCCGCGGCCCGCGCTACTGCCCGTCGCTGGAAGACAAGGTTTACCGCTTCTCCGACCGCAACGAGCACACCCTCTACATCGAACCCGAGGGGCTGAACTCGAACCTGATCTACCTCAACGGGTTCTCCACGTCCCTTCCCGCCGACGTGCAGCTGCAGATGGTGCGGGCGGTCAAGGGGCTCGAGGACTGCGAGATCGTGCGGCCGGGCTACGCGGTGGAGTACGACTACGTCGATCCCACCGAGCTGACGCCGACCCTCGAGACCAAGCGGGTCGCCGGTTTGTATCTGGCCGGTCAGATCAACGGCACCACCGGCTACGAGGAAGCGGCGGGCCTGGGTCTGATGGCCGGGATCAACGCGGCCCTCGCGGTGCGCGGCGAAGAACCGCTGGTGCTCGGCCGGGAAGAGGCCTACCTCGGCGTGTTGATCGACGACCTGGTGACCCGGGGTACCTCGGAGCCCTACCGGATGTTCACGTCGCGGGCGGAGTTCCGCTTACTGCTGGGGATCGATACCGCCACCCGGCGGCTCTCCCCCCACGGCGCGCGGATCGGTCTGCTCGATGCCGGCCGTGCCGATGCCTCGGCGCAACGCTGGAAGCGGTTGGACGCGACCATCGCCGAGCTCGCCGTCGAACGCTTCAAGCCGGACGCCGAAACCCGCACGGCGTTCGACGCCCGTGGCATCCGGCTGGAGTCCCCCGCTTCCACCGCCGACCTGCTGCGCCGCCCGGAGATGGATCCGGTGCGGCTGGCCGAACTGAGCCCGCCGCTGGCGGCGCTGGGCGCCAACGATTTGAGGGTGGTGACCGAGACGGTGCGCTACGCCGGCTACCTGGCGCGCCAACGCAAGTTGGTCGAGAAGCTGGAACGGGCCGAGGCGATCAAGATCCCCGCGGGGATGACCTTCAGCGGTTTGCCGGGACTATCCGCCGAGATCGTCGAGAAGCTGGACCGGGTGCGCCCCGCCGACCTGGGCCGGGCGTCGCGCATCGACGGGATGACCCCGGCGGCGCTCTCGCTGCTGGCGACCCACATCGAACGCCACCGCCGCCAGAACGCCGGCACCTAGTGCGTCATTCGGGGGGGGCGGTTGACGCTCGGTCAGGTGCGGCGTACGCTACCCATGTGATGCGCGCAAGTCAGAACCGTTCTGAGTTTAGTACCGAGGACACTATTGATAGACCGATTGGAGCGATCTCAACTTGTTAA
>CAZBZH010000380.1:0-4874 GCA_964496265.1 uncultured Acidobacteriota bacterium
TTGCCTCACGTCGGTTCGAAGTCGCCCCCAGTGAATTGCAAGCACCGGGCCAACGTGTGAAGGGGCGGTTCCGGCGCGAATCTCGCCGAAATCCTGTCCGGACTGTCCGCTCCCGGACAGTCGTCCGCCGGATCCGGACGGCTGTCCGGAGGCTGGGAGGAGGGCACGGAGTCGATCGCTAGGAGGGAACTGCAGGACCGCGTGCCTGGAGGGTGGGAGCCAGGTGGGTGGCGCAGCGCCCGGCTCATAAGCGCTGCGCCACCCTACGGTTCGGCGTCCCCGGCCCTGGCATCGGGGCGCCGTTGTCGACTAACTCAAGGCGCGGGGTTACACACCAGGTCGAACTTGGCGCCGCCTGTGTGGAACCAGGCCGGGTTGTTGGTTCCCGGGGGAAGGAGTTCCTGGCCGTTGAGCTTGATCACCAGGGACCCGTTGGGGGCGCCGTAATAAGCCCCTGCAAACCCCGCGGCATTGAAGTTCCGGATCTCCTGCACGCTGTTTGCCTTGTGGATGGTACCGCCTTCGCCGGGCCACATGGCCAACACGTAGTCCGCCGGCGTCGCACAACCCGAGGCCAGGTTGGTCGCCGAGGGGCCGTCGATCACAATGAGCCCGGTCCAGTCGAGTTGGTCGAAGGTCTCGATCCAGATCAGGTTGCCGTCGTGGTTGTCGTTTCCGTAGCTGCCGGACTTGAAGTTCAGGTTCTCGATCCGGTAGTTGATCGGCCCCGAAGCCGGGACGTCCATCTGGAACTTGTCGAACAGTGTCCCGACGCCCGGGTTGGTTACCTGCTCGCTAGTGTCGAGCCGTACCGCCGCGAACTCCTGGTGATCATCGTTCAGAGCAGGGTTTACGCTCTGGTGCGCCATCTGGATCTTCACCGTCGTCGTCGTGTTCGGGCAGCGCAGGACCGACGCATTCCCCTCGGCGAATACCTCTCGCACGCAGGCCGCCTGGTCGTTGAAAGGAATGTCCGGCCGAATGAAGCCGGCGACGCCGAACAGGGAACCGTCGACGTCGTGGTTGGCCTCGCTTCCCTCGGTGTCCTTCCAGTTGACCTTGGCCAACTGGGCGTCGAGGTTGATTCGCCGGTAGGGCTCCTGCCAACTGAAGTCGAGGGCCTCGAAGATGTGGTTCCCGAAATGCCCGCGTCCAAAGATGCTGATCGGCGTGGGCGTGATCTCGCTCTGGCCGTTGGTGAAGTACATCTCGTCGGCCGGGTAGTCGAAGCTGACGTTCTTGAAGTGGTTGGCTCCGTCGTAGAGGCCGATACCCATCATCAGTCGATCGGCGCCGGCCTTGTCCTGGGCCGGGATCGCCGGATCTTCGTGGTAGGCGAACCCGTCGCTGAAGTTCTCGCTGACGCCGACGAACAACGAGTCAAAGAAGTCTTGTTGTTCGGTGCCGAACCACCCGATCGGAGCCTCGACGACCACCGCATTCTGGAATAGCGCGCTGCCCGCGACTCCGCGGTAGTAGATTCCCGTCCGGCCGGACTTGTAGGCATGAATGCCATCGAAGGTCTCCCGGGTGATGTTCCCGTTGGTATCGCGAGGCGAATAGCCGGTGGTGATCAGGTCCCGGTTGAACTCGTTGCCGGTGCCGATCAGGGCTCCATCGGCGGCGCCGTCGCAGGTTGCGCCGACCCGGGTGGCGAAGGCGATGTTGTTCGAAAACTCTCCCACGCGGGCGTTTACCGGGTGCACGTTGGCATTTCCGGGATTCGTGCGTGGCCTGTAGTCGCAGTGCTTGCCCGTGACAGAGTTCTCGGTCTGGCCTTTGGCGTCGGGATCGTCGTAGCAGTAGAGGTTGTGGATGAAGGCCATCCAGTAGCCCGACCCCGCATCGACCACCACGTTGTTGGTGATCTCGTTGTCGGGGTTCGTGATCCAGAGCCCGGACGGCCCGCGCCAGCGCGAGAGCTGGATATCGACGTCCGATTGAAGTAACTCCGTTCCCGGCAGCGGTTCCTTGGTGCCGACGATCAGGTTGCCGTCGATCTTGTTGCCGACCTCGTTTCCGTTTTCGAGGAACAGCGCGTGACCCTGCACGTTGTAGCAGAGGTTGTTCGAGACATCCCCGTTCTGGGCGTTGTGTAGTGCAATGCAGCGGCTGCCGGAGTTGCGGATCGACGAGTTGCGCACGTATTGCCCGGCAATGTCGCCGGTGTGGTGCCAGTGAATCGGGTACCGTCCCAAAATCGACAACTGGCCCATGCGGTTGAGCTCGATGGCATCAAGGTAGGCCTTGCCGCTGCCCATGATCATGATGTGGGCACCCTTCGACGAGACCTGCCACAAGTTGTCGTTGGCGCCTCGAATCGTGATGTTGCGCTTGACGTTGGCTGCGTAGGCGCGCATGTCGACGATCAACGGGGCGCCGCCTACGCCGGCACCCAGGTAGTCCTGGGTGTCGTCGCCGTAGTGGAAGTGCTGCAGCCCTGCAGTCAACCCGCAGGTCCCACCGGGGCAGTTGTCCGTCAGTACCAACGACTCGTTCTGGTCCGGATAGGCGCTGGTGGTGGTCAGGATGATGCGGTCGCCGCTTTCCCACCCGGTGGTGTCTTCGAGGGTCAGCGACGTCGATCCCGCGGCGGCATCGGAGGCTAGCCGGGTCATGCCGGCCTTGTCGGTTTCACCGTGGAGCGCGAGAGTCCCGCCGTTCATCACCAGGATGCTGCGCTCGTTTCCCGGATGCCCGGGGAACGCTCGATTGTTGCGAATGTCGAAGATGATCTTGCCGTCGAATCGGTTGGTCCGGGTTCCGCATTCCAGGCGGGCGTTGGGCCCGTCAATCTTGATGCCGTCGGCGTTTACCACGGCGTCGACACCGGCGGCGCACTTCAGCACGCCGTGAATGGTGATCAACCCGCAGATGGCGTCGTCATCGATCGTATAGACCGTCCCGTCATCGGGAATCACCACGTCCGCGCCGGTGCTGCCACCGATATTGCAAACCGATTGAAGCGGGGGAGAGGGAACCGCCCAGATGGCGGAACTCGCCGTCATCGCGAGGGTGATGGCGCAAAGCAGCGCGACTCTCCGCGGAGAGAAACGGCCTGACCCGTGCCGTTGGCTGTGGCTAGACTCCATTATTGCTCCTTCCTGTTGGTATCCAAAGCGGGCCCCGACCGAAAAGCCGGCCGAGCCGCAGTGATTGCAATCAGAGAAGAGTCGCGAGCCCACGACTTTGTGCGAAGTACCGAATTCGAATAGAGCCGGCCCAGGGCTACGGGCAGGCCCCAGTGCTTGGGTCGCAAATCGGGGCCGACCTGGACTCTTAGAGGGGTGACGAGCGGAACCCGAACAGGGGAGGCGATTCAAACGGGGCGCGGCCGCCCGAGGAGAGCGACCGCGCCGGAGCGGGTGATGTGGTTAGTTGCCGTTGTTGGTGATCAGGATTGGCGTGGACGTCCAGAAGCAGGTGCCTTCCTGTTCGCAATCCGTGTTCGCTGGGCCCATCTCGAACCACAGGGAGGGTTGGAAGTTGATCGGGTTGGTGAAGCCGTATCCGCTCAGCACGAGTTGAGCCAGGTCTCCGTTCTTGATGTCGATCAAGGTCTGGTTGGGCAAGGGGACCGAGAAGAAGCCTCCGGGAACGTTGACGTAGACGCCGTGCACGTCGACTTGAGGGAGCGGTTCCGTTTGGCTCATGTCGATGGTCAGGGTGTCGGATCCCCCGCCCCCTGAGGTTTCCAGCGTGCCGCCGCAGGGAACGCAGGGATCGCCTCCCGGGGTCGGGGAGGGCGACTCGGAGCTCCACTCGTCGAAGCTCGGAATCGCCGGCGGATCGACGCCTGTGTCCTTCTCGGCGATCACCGATGTCGGCTGGGACGGGGTCGGCCAGCAGCTGACGGGCAAGCCGGAGAGGTAGTCCTGGAATATCTGGTCTACACCTGGATTGCACTGGTCGAAGGTCAAGCCGGCATCGTTGGTCAAGACCCAGCAGGATTGGGTCTCCGACAGTTTGGCCCGCCACCCGGTGTAGTCGTGAGGGTCGGCAGGAATGTGTTGACGCATCCAGGCGAACCAGCCCGCCAGGAGGGCGGTCGAGTACGAAGAGCCGGACGGTGCCGCGAAGGTCTGGTCGAGGCACAGCTGGCTGCCGGGGAGCAGGGCTTCGGAGGTCCCCGGAGTTTCCCAGGTGGGTTCGGATAATCCGGTGAGGAACAGCGAGTGCAGATCGACCATGCCGACGGAGATGACCTCTTGCAACGCCGCAGGGAACAACATGGAGTCGTGATTGCCGGCAGCGGCGGTCACCGTGGCTCCTGTCCCCCGGATCTGGTGGACGACCCCGGCAATCTCCTGGGGCAGGTTCGCCGGGCCGTGGGGCGGCGGATCGCCCAGCAGGCGCCCGAGGCTCATGGTCACCCCGTAGAGCTGGACTCCGTCGCGATCGACGCTGTCCAGGATGCTACAGAGCCCGGCCAGGACGTGAACGTCGGTTACCGCGTTGCCCAGGTCGACGGCATCTTCCAGCGGAATCAGCGTCGGGGTGATTCCGCCGAGGGCCGTCTGTTGCGCCGCGGCCACCGTGCTCCAGCCGTGGTAACCCTCCGAGAAGTCCAGCACCGCAAGCCAGGGGGCGGAAGAGCTGTCCTCCTGGGAAGGTGGTCCGAAGTGCGGTGTCGTAGGAGTAGGGGCAGAGTCTATCTCGAAGCCGGGCGAGTACGTCTTGGGTACCTCGTTGCCGGTTTTGATCGCGGTGCAGCCCGGGGGCGTCACGACGGTGCCCAGGTGGTAGGTGCCGAAGTTGCCGCAACTGAATTCGATCGTCGACCCGCTGCCCGAGCAACCCGCACGGAAGCGGGCCCATTCCAGGGCGTGTGCCGCCGGTCCCAGGGCGGACGCCGCCAGTACCAGCGCTGCGAT
>CAZBZH010000381.1:0-4847 GCA_964496265.1 uncultured Acidobacteriota bacterium
CCCTCGACGACTCCGGTCGCGCGCTGGTCTACCTGCGCTCCGCGTTGGCCGACGTCGAGCGGGGCCTGGGGGTCAACCCCTCCCGCCCCGCCGCCTACGCCCTGCGGGCGACCCTGCGCTATCGCCTGGGAGATCTGCCCGGCGCCTACGCCGACATGGGCCACGCCGCGGAGCTCTACCCGCTCCAGCCGATGTATCGCCGCGACCGGGAGCGGCTGGCCGGTGAAGTCTCGCGCATGCTCTCCGTGGGTAGGCGCTGACATGCTCGGGGTGTTGTCCGCGGCGCTGTTACTGACCGCCGTACTGGCGGCGACCCTGGGCGAGGGGGGCGCCGAACCGACCGCGGTGCTCGTCTGGCACGGCTTGCTGGCCGCGGCCGTCGCCGTGGCGATCCTCGCTGGCCGCGCCGGCCGGTGCCTGGAGCGGCCACAACGGGTCGCGTTCGGTGTGTTCTACGCCGGCGTCGTCGCCGGCGCCGCCATGGCGCCCTTCGCCTACGGTGCCTGGATCATGGTTCTGGAGATCACCGCGGCTCTCGGGGTCGTGTGGCTCGCCGCCCGCGCCGGCCCGGCGCTGTTGCCCCGGGCGGTCCCTATCTTGTTCGGCGCCGGGGTGCTTCAGGCGTCATGGGTCTTGATCCAGCTGCTGGTGTTCGCGCAGAAGCGTCCCGCCGGCACGTTCCTCAACACCAATCATCTGGGCGCCTGGAGCGGCGCGGTCCTGTTGCTCGGTTGCGGGCTGCTCTGCGGTCACCGTCGCCGGGACCCGCTGGTGATCGTGCTCGGTCTGCCCTTGCTGGCGGCGCTGCTGGCCACCGGCTCCCGGGGCGCGGCGCTCGGCTTCGGCGTCGGCCTGCTGTTGTTGATCGCTCGCAGTTTGCCGAGGCTCTCGACCCGCGCGCGGGTCGGCGTCGCTGCGGTCTTGATCCTCGGTGCGTCCCTCGCCGGTTGGCGCCAGTATCAGCGCTTCCAGTCTGCGGACCCGTTCAGCTCTCACCGCCTGCTGATCTGGAAGGCCTCGGTCGCGCCGGCGCTGGAGCATCCGTGGACCGGAACCGGGCCCCGTCAGTTCCGCACCGAGGCGAGCAATCTGCGCTTTGCCGACGGCGACGGGCCGTTGCGTTTCGATCGCAGTTTCATCGCGACCCATTCCGACATACTGCGGCCCTTCTCCGAGTTGGGCTGGCCCACCGCGTTGGCCCTGCTGGCCGCGGGGCTCCTGGGACTGCGCAAGGTGCTGCGTGATTGGCGGCGTCTGAATCGATTCGAGGCTGCCGCGGTGGCGGCGCTTGCGGCCCTGGGCACCCAGGCGGTGGTGGACAATCTGAGTGAGCGCCCCGGTGTGTATCTGCTGGCGGCGTTTCTCTGGGGCGTCCTCGGTTCCCGCAAAAGAGAGGGGGAGAGGGGACACGTGGCATCCCCCTTCTTCCGCGGTCTGTTGCTGCTGCCGCTGCTGCTGATCTTCATCGTCGGAGATGTGGCTCCCTGGCAGTCCTGGAGGCTGCAACAGGAGCAGGCGCTACAGCCTGCCGCCCAGCGAGATCCATCCCGGCTTGCCCGCAGCATCGCCCGCAATCCGATCCATCCCGAGCCCCGGCGCCTGCTGGCCGAGCACCACGCCGCGTCGATGAGCGGAGATCCGGCGGCCTACGCCGCGGCCCGGCTCGAGGCCGAGCGAGCCATCGCGCTCCATCCCGAGGAGGCGCGCTACCGCCTGGCCGCGGCGCGGATCGAAGCTGCCGCCTGCCGCGATCTCTTTCGGGATGTCGCCTCCCGCGCCCGGGCCGCGCAGCGCTATCGCGAGGCCGCTGCCCGTAGTCGCTACGACCCCTTCCCGCTGCTCGAGCTGGGCGCGTTCCTGTTGGAGACCGGCGATCCCGCCGGCGCCCGTGGAGCCACCGAGGATGCCCTCAGCCTGGAACCGGGCGCAGTCAGTCCGCGCCTGTTGCTCGCTGACGTGTTGCTTGCCGAGGGGGGGCAGGGTGGCGCCCGGCGCGCCCGCGTGCTCCTGGATGAAGCGCGAGAGCGAGCCGCGGAGACCGAACGTTTCGTTGGCGACAATCTCTATTCCGAGCGATTGCTGACCCTGGACCCGCGGGCGGTGCAGCGGATCGAGTCCCGTCTGGCCGAGGTCGAACGATGAGGCCGCCGGTGTTGGCGCTACCGGTCGGCGACGAACGGGGAGCGAGCACCCGCTACCGGGTGCTGGCCCATCGGCGCATGTTGGCCGCCGAGGGTCTGGGCACCGAGGTGCTGTTCCCGCTCAAGGCGGCGGCATCCCGCTCCAGGTTCAAGCGGGTGCGCGATCTGCTGCGCGACGTGCGCGCGGCCCGCCGGGCGCGGCTGCTGTTCGTGCAACGTAAGACCTACCCGGCGCCCTTCGATCGGTTGCTCGCCGGCGCCGGGGCGCCGCTGGTCTTCGACGTCGATGACGCGATCTACCTGCCGCCTCCGGGGCGCGACCTCCCCGTCGGCGCCGCCCGTCGCTACCGGGAGCAGTTCCGGGCGATGGTCGAGCGGGCGGACCTGGTGATCTGCGGGAACGACGTGCTCGCCGCCGAGGTACCTCACGAGCGGGTCGCGGTACTGCCCACCGCGGTGGACACCGACCGGTTCCGGCCCGCGCCCCGGGAGAACGGGCCTCCGCGACTCGGCTGGGTCGGCCACTCGGACAATCTTCCCTACCTGGAGCGGTTGGCGGAACCGCTGCGGGAGTTGAGCCGGCGTCATCCGGGCCTGGAGCTGGTCGTGGTCGCCGACCGGGAGCCGCGACTTCCCGGCGTCCAGGTGCGCTTCCGCCCCTGGTCGCTGGCCGGGGAGGTCAAGGTCTTCGAGGGCATCGACGCCGGACTGATGCCGCTGGACGATACCCCGTGGACCCGGGCCAAGTGCGCCTTCAAGGCGATCCAGTACATGGCCCTGGGCATTCCCGCGGTGGCCTCGCCGGTGGGCATGAACCGCGAGGTGATCCGCAGCGGTGAGAACGGCTACCTGCCGGAGACCGACGAGGAGTGGGTGGCCTGCATCGACGGCCTGCTCGGCGACCCGAGCCGGGCGGCCGCGCTGGGAGCCGCGGCCCGGGAGACCGTCGAGGCACGCTACTCCCTGCGCGCGGTCACTCCCAGGCTCGCCCGACTGCTGCGCGAGCTGCTGGAGCAAACCCGCCGATGAGTCCGGTGGATCCCCAGCAGCACCTCGACCCGGTCTCCGACCGTCTGCGGGAGCGTTCGGTCAGCGGCGCGGCGATGTCGTTGGTCGGGCAGGGGATTCGCTTCGCCCTACGCATGGCGTCGATCTACGTCCTGGCCCGCCTGCTGACTCCCGAGGACTACGGGCTGGTCGGCATGGTGGTGGCGGTCACCGGATTGATCCTGCTGTTCAAGGACCTGGGCCTGTCGATGGCCACGGTGCAGCGGGCCGAGGTGACCCACGAGCAGATCAGTACGCTGTTCTGGACCAATGTCGCGCTCTCGAGCGGGATCATGTTGCTCACCGCGGCGGTGGCGCCGCTGGTCGGCTGGTTCTATCGCGAGCCCCGTGTCGTGGGCATCACCCTGGCGGTCTCGGTGGGAGTGTTGCTCAGCGGCCTCGCGGTCCAGCACCAGGCGGTGTTGCGCCGGCGGATGCGTTTCACCACCCTCGCCGCGATCGACGTCGCCTCCGACGCGTTGGGGATGATCGTCGCCATCGCGGCGGCGCAGTTCTACAACGCCGGCTACTGGGCGCTGGTGCTTCAGCCGTTGACCGCGGCGGCGTTGAACCTGGTGTGCGTCTGGATCGCCTGTCCCTGGCGGCCGGGCCGGCCCGCGCGGGGGACCGGCGTGCGGCCGATGCTGCGCTACGGCGGGAACCTGACCTTCTTCCGCTTCGCCAACTATCTGGCGCGCAGCTTCGACAACGTCCTGGTCGGTCGGGTCTGGGGCCCCGAGTCTCTCGGACTCTACGCCCGGGCCTACTCGTTGCTGTTGTTGCCGATCTCCCAGATCAACGCGCCGATCGCCGGGGTCGCGGTGCCGACGCTGAGCCGGCTGCAGAACGATCCCGAGCGGTACCGTCGCTACTACCTGAAGTCGGTCGGCTTGATCGCGCTTCTGACCATGCCGCTGACCGCGCTGCTGGCCACCCTCTCCGAGGAGACGATCCTGCTGGTGCTGGGGCCCCAGTGGACCCCGGCCGCTCAACTCTTCCTGGTCTTCTCCATCGCCGCCTTCGCGGAGCCGGTGGTTTCGACCACCGGCTGGGTCTACCTGTCCCTGGGCCAGACCGGACGGCTGGCCAAATGGGGGCTGCTGTTCGCCAGCCTGCGGGTGCTGTTCTTCGCCGCGGGGCTTCCCTGGGGTGCCTTCGGCGTGGCGGCCGGATTCACGCTAGGCTTCTGGGTACTGACCCCCTTCGTTCTGTGGGCCGCCTACCGCGTGTCGCCGATCCGGGTCCGTGATGTCCTCGGCGCCGCGCTTCGCCCCGCGATCGTCGGGTTGACGGTCGCCGGTTCGGCCCATCTGGCCCGGGGCTGGCTTGTCGGATCGGGAGCGGGGACCATCATTGCTGGGGGGACCCTGGCCGCGGCGGCCGGGGTGGCCCTCCTGACCCTGGTATGGCCTGCCCTCCGGCGGGACATCCTGGGAGTTGCCGCGCTGAGACGCGATCTGCGCGTCGGGGATGGAGCCTCGACGACGGAGGATGCCGGTTCTTGAGTGTGCTGATCATCGGAGGCATGCACCGTTCGGGCACGTCGATGACTGCCGGATGGCTCAAGCGGTGCGGTCTGGCCCTGGGCCAGGACCTGATCCCCGGCGACTGGACCAATCCGCGGGGACATTTCGAGGACCGTGAAGTCTCCCACTTCCA
>CAZBZH010000382.1:0-4845 GCA_964496265.1 uncultured Acidobacteriota bacterium
CCGAGGACCGCGAGGCCGCCCTGGCCTGGGCCTCGAAGGTCAGCGAGTGCGTGGGCGCTCCCATCGAGGTCCGCGCCTTCGCGGCGATGCCGGAACCCCCGGGACAAGACTAGGGCCGGGACGGCTGGAGACCAGGAAAGCGGGACAGCCGGTGCGGGCCCGGAGCTCGCGCCGGCGTCACGCCGACACGCAACGGCGGTTCAGGCTTGCAGCAGGACACCCCGGCAAGGCTCGCCGGTGGCGGCGGCGATGGCTGCCGCGTACAGCCCGACCTGTCTCTCGTAGACCGGTCGGGACTCAACGAGCTCCCGATCGGTCTTGAAGTCGAGGACGACCCAGCCCTCCCCGTCGCGGAAGGCCATGTCGACGATGCCTTCCATCAGGGTGCCGTCTTCCAGCTCCAGGGTCAGCGGGGTCTCCCGGCGACACTCCCCACGCTTGTCCGCGTCACGGGCGGCGGTCAGCAGTTCGTGATCGAGCACCCGTTCGACACTGCGGATCGCCGCGGCGATCTCGGCCTCGTCGGCGCCAAGGATCCGCGCCTGGAGTTTGACGGTGCGCTCGACGCGGTCCTTCTTGCCTCCGAGGGGCACCAGCGCCAGCGCCGCGTGGACCAACGCGCCGAAACGCTTGCCTCCCGGCCGGTCCGGCTCGATCTCCAGGGAGATCAACTCGACCGGCGGCGCCTTCGGTAGCCGGCGCTCTTCGTCGGCGGCCAGTTCGGTCGCGGTCCGCGGCCGGGCGCTGGGCACCTCGCCGCGGCGCCGGGCGTCCTGCCTGCCCTGCTGCCATTCCAGATAACGCTGCCGGTCGGCGTCGATGCCCGCGTCGTCGCTCTCCTTCAGCAGATGCATCCGGCGCACGCCGTAGCTCGGAGCGACTCCCAGATCGAGCTTCGCCGCCTCCCACCAGACCACCCGGTGACTGCCCAGGTCATGTTCGCCGGGAGCGATGCCGCTTCCTTCCGGCGCGTAGGACACCGTCGGCCCCTCGAACTCGGGGCAGCCCGGTGCCGGCTTCGCGTCCCGCCAGGCGGTGGGCTCGGGGTAGATGCCGCCGTCCATCGGACCGAGCCAGCTGTCTTGCAGCGGGCCGGTGCCGATCCCCGGAAGCACCAGCAGGTCACGGGCCCGGGTGGCGGCGACGTAGGCCAGCCGCACCCCTTCGGCGCGATCCCGGCCGACCTCGTCCTGTTCATGCTCCAGCAGCTCCACCGGTGCCCAGCCCGCCAACCGCTGGGCACAGGTGCGGGTGGCGTTGTCGATCACCCGGGTCGCCCGGCCGAAGGAGAGGTTCGCCGTGGGATCGGCCAGGATCACCACCGGGAACTCGAGCCCCTTGGACTTGTGCACCGTCATCAGCCGCACGCCCTCGCTCCCCTCCTCGAGGATCGGCGCCTCGGCGGCCTGGGCCTTCTCTTCCTCCTCGAGCAACCGCTCGACGAAACCGCGGAAGGAGATGCCGCCGGTGGTCTCGTAGTCCCGGGCCTGATCGGCCACGTGGAGCACGTTGGCCAGCACCTGCTCTCCGGCGGGACGCAGGGCGAAGCCGGCGTGAGCCCGGGTCTCCTGGAGCAGCACGTGAATCGTCTCGGCGACGGTGCGCCGGTTGCGCTTGCGGTGCAGATTCGAGAGCAGCTCCAACGCGTCGACGATCGGCGTCAAGCGCTCGGGGAGCTCCTCCCGGTCGGTGCGGCTGGCGCGCAACGGATGCAGCCGCCCGTGGCGCTGCTTGAACTCGAACAGCAGCTCGTCGGGAATCGCCAGCAAGGATCCCCGCAGGGTCGCGTAGACCGAGAGTTCATCGTCGGGCCATTCGATCGCCGACAGCGCTACCCGCAGGGTCGCCACCTCTTCCCGCTCGTGGAAGGTACGCCCTCCCACCAGCAGGTGCGGCACGCCTCGGGACTCCAGCGCCTGGGTGTAGGGCCGGGTGATGCTGCCCGCCCAAGCGCTATCGAAGCGCCGGAACAGCAGGCAGATGTGCTGGGGCGCGATCGGCACCCCCTCGTCGGGCGCCTCCCGGGTCGAGACCCGCCAGCCGCTCTCGTCGATCAGCCACTTGACGTAGGCGCCGACCGCATCGGGCAGCGACCCCTCGACCTTGTACTTGGCCACACCGGTGCGGCCGTAGGGGTCGGGCACCGGCAGGACCACCACCGAGGGCCGGTCGGTCGGCTCTTCGCGGAAGGGGGACAGCGGCACGTAGTCCGCCTGCAGCGTCTCACGGTCGCCGGTCATCACCTGTTCGAAGGCGGCGTTGACCGCGTGCTGGATCCCGGGCACCGAACGGAAGCTGGTGCTGAGCTGCAGCACCCTGGCGCCGTACTTCTCCAGCTGCTCCTTGACCTCGAAGTAAGTCCCGACGTCGGCACGGCGGAAACGATAGATCGACTGCTTGGGATCGCCGCCCAGGAACAGCTTTCCCGGTTGAGGGTCGACGCTGCGCCAGTCATCGACATCGGGGTCCTGAGCCGCCAGCAGCAGCAGGATCTCCGCCTGCAGCGGGTCGGTGTCCTGGAACTCGTCGATGAAGACCCGGGTGAACCGTTCCTGGAAGTCGGCCCGCACCCGGCGGGATTCCTTGACCAGGTTGCGGGTGCGCAGCAACAGATCGACGAAGTCCAGCTTGCCCCGGCGGGCCTTGAGCGCCTGGTAGCGCTCGACCACCTCGGCCAGCTCCGGCTGCAGCAGCGCCACCAGATCGGCGTCGGAGGCCTCGACGAAGCGGTCGAGCTCCTCGGCGAAACGGCGATGGGCGGCCAGCACCTCTTCCCGGGCAACGCCCTTGCCGTAGCTCTTGCCCCGGCCCTTGCGCGGGTTGCGGCGGTAGCCTCGCTCCAGCGCCGAGGGGACCATGCCCTCGAGCCAGTCGTAGTCCCGGTCGGCCACCGCCTCGGCGGTACGAATCGCGTCGCTGACCCGGCGCAGGGTCCCGGTATCCTTGTAGAGAAAGTCGTACTGCTTGTTGTCGCAGCGGGCGGTCAGATCGGCGAGTTCGTGTAGCCGCTCGACCATGGTGTCCACCGCCTGCTCCCGGGGATAGACATCCCGGCGCCAGGGGGTGGGGAAGTCCCGCCACTCGACCAGCAGCCGCGCCGCCTGGCGCACCCGCTCGGCCGGGCCGTCATCGGCGGGGCGGCGCAAGGCGCGCTTGAGCCCCTCGGGAGGGTCGGCCAGCTTCTCCTGGAGCCAGCCGTCGTAGGCCTCGTCGAAGACCCGGTCGGCCTCCCCCTGGGGCATCACCCCGAACTCGGGGTCGACCCCTGCGTCCACCGAGCGCTCCCGCAGCAGCTCGGCGCAGAATCCGTGAATGGTGTTGACCCGCGCCTCTTCCAGCCGGGAGAGCGCGGTATCGAGCCGTTCGCGCTCGGCAGGGTCTTCGACGGCGTGGCGCGCCTTTTCCAGCTCGGCGCGAATGCGCAGCTTGAGTTCGCCGGCGGCCTTCTCGGTAAAGGTCACGGCGACGATCTCGTCGACACCGGCCCGGCCGGCCGCCAGCACCGCGACGATACGCCGGGTGAGTTCCGTCGTCTTGCCGGTCCCGGCGGCGGCCTCGACCAGCAGGTTGCTGTCGAGATCGTGGCGAATCGCCTCGCGGGCTTCGTGATCGACCAGCGTCTTCATGGCAGCTTCCGGATCGCTTCGAGGTCGGCAACCGCCTCGGGGTCCTTGCGCCGCACCCGCAGCGCTTCGTGAGGGCCGCAGACCGGCAGGAAGTCGCACCACCGACAGGCCGCCTTGCCGCCGAAGCGCTCGGTCGGCTTGGGCGGCAGCATGCCGGTGTCGATGGCGGCATCGAGGGTCGAGAGCACCTGCTGGGCGTAGTGCCGGGCGAACTCGTGGAGCGGCACCACCCGGTCGGTGAAGCCCCCCTTGCCGGTGCAGTAGAAGAGCCGCCCCTCGGCGACCTCGGCGCCGAACAGCTTCTCGACGGTCAGGGCGTAGAGCACCGGCTGCAGGATCTCGCCGCCGCCGACCACCATCCCCTCCCGGGTCCAGTTGCCGCCGGTCTTGTTATCGGTGACCCGCAGCACCTCGTCAGCCCGTCGCTCGATCACGTCGATCACCCCGCGTAGCTTCCAACCTCCGGGAAGCTCGACCGGTTCACGGACACTCTCGGGGTCGTGGTCGTCGCTCAGCGGCAGGCCGAAACCCAGTTCGAAGTGCTCGGGCAGCCAGACCTCTTCGGCGCTGACCTGGCGCAGCCAGGCGCGCAGGTCGATGCGGATCGCCTCGACCTCATCCTCCCAGACCCGCTCGATGGCGGGCACCAGCTCTTCGCGATACTGGGCTGCGACCCGGTCGACGGTTTCATCCAGCAGCTTGCGCGCTTCGTTGAGATCCGCCTTGGGCAGCGGCAGGTCTCCCCGCTCCTTGAGCGCCCGCATCACCTCGGCCTGGACCTCGTGGAACATCCGTCCCTTGGTCAGCGCGTCCATCGCCACCAGCGGCACCGGCTCCTCCCGCGGCGCCAGCCGCAGGATCGCCGAGAGGAAGAACTGATAGGGGCACTGGGAGTACTTCTGGATCGCCGTCACCGAGTAGGGGCGATTGTTGGGGCGCTGGGCGTCGAGCAGGTCGGCGATCGGTTCGCTGCTGCGTATCAGACCGTCCTCGGGCTTCCAGCGCCTGGCGGTCCAGCGAGCCCAGCGGCCGCGCAGGGAGCGGCCCAGCGCCTCGTTGAGCCCCAGCAGGTAGCGGGCGCGGCCGGCGGATTCCTTCTCGGTTGCCCGCAACAGCGGACCCAGCACCGACAGATCATGTTCGATGGCGTCGATCGCCCGCTCCGGTTCCCGGGGCGCAGGCCAGGAGAGTCGAGCGTCGGATTCCCGGGCCGCGTCCC
>CAZBZH010000383.1:0-4844 GCA_964496265.1 uncultured Acidobacteriota bacterium
GTGGCCGGCGACGAGCAGGTACGCACCCATTTCCGCTACGGCATGCCCGCGGGCTCGCGTGGACATCTGCGGGTCTTCGCCCAGGGAACCGCTGCCGACACCCAGGCGACGCCGGACGGGGACGAGGCCTTCGATGGCTGGGATCAATGGGCGGCCGGTTTCCGCGCCGATTGGGAGACGGCTGCCGGGGACGCGTTGACCCTGACCGGGAGCGCCACCGACGGCACCTTCGACGGCCTGGGGCGACGGATATCCCTCGCACCTCCCTTCACCCAGGAAACCCCCTTCTCCCAGACGCTGGCGACCCAGCACCTGCTTGGAACCTGGATCCGGGAAGGAGAGGGAGGGCGTCAGGATCGCTGGCAGTTCTTCCTGGACCGCATCGACCGGGTCGCCTTCGAGATCAGTGAGGATCGCTTCACCGCCGATGTCGAGTTCCAGCAGATGCGCAGGCTGGGTCAGCGCCACAGTCTCGTTTGGGGCGGCGGCGCGCGGGTGACCACCGACAGCCTGGGCGAGAGCGCGGTGATTCGAATCCCGGACCTGAAGCGGGATGACTATCTCTACAGCGCCTTCATTCAGGACGAGATCCAGCTGTCCGAGGAGACGCGGCTGATCGCGGGCGCCAAGTGGGAGCACAACGATTACACCGGAGTCGAATTCCAGCCCAGCCTGCGGGTGACCCGGCGGGCCGGGCGGGGCAGTCTGTGGGCCTCGGCCAGCCGGGCGATCCAGCTGCCGGCCCGTCTGGTCAGCGAAACGGAGATCGACGTCGCGGCCTTTCCCGACCCCGGCGGTTCGGGGGCCGTCAACGTCATCTCGGTGATCGGGAACCCCCATCTGAAGGCGCAGAATCTGCACGCCTACGAGACCGGCTTGCGCCGCTGCAGTGGACGCGGGTTCTGCTTCGATCTGGCCGCGTTCTACTACGAGATGCGTGACGTCACCAGCACCCGAACACTGGCTCCGGAGGTGGTCCCCGGCGTGCCGGTACGCGTCACGCTGCCGTTTCTGCTGGAGAACGGCCGGGAGATCGAGGCCCACGGCGTCGAGGTGAGCGCCAACTGGTCGCCTGTCGAGAGCGTGCGAGTGCGTGGTTGGTACGCGTACCTCGATCTGGGCACCCCACCGGTGAATCCGCTGCTGGCACCCCGGGACGCGTTCCATGCCGAACATCATGCCCACCTGCGCATCCAGGTCGACCCCTCTCCAACCTGGCCGCCCATGCGGATCATTTCTGGACCTGGTCGATCGACCTGCTGGGTTACTACGTCGGCCGGCGTCCCTACGTCCCCCAGCCGGTCGAGAGCTTCACCCGGGTTGACGCCAACGTGCGCTATCGCCTGCAGGATTCCGTGACCCTCTCGCTGGGGGTGCAGAACGCCCTGGATGATCGCCATCTGGAGTACACCGGGGAGGCCTTCATCGTCTCCTCCGAGATCGAGCGCAGCGCGCTGGCTCGGGTGATCTGGGCATTTTGATCTCCCGCGCTCCAGTTCGGAGACGGGCCACGGTCGCGCTGGCGATCTGCGTGTTGCTCTGCGTTCCCGCGGCACCCGCCGAGGATTTCGGCGGAGCGGAGTATCGGGTCAAGGCAGCCTTCATCTACAACTTCGCCAAGTTCACCCGCTGGAGCGGCAACAAGGACCGACTCTGTGTCGCGGTGCTGGACGCGCCTCGGTTCGCCGCAACGCTGAGCACAACCCTGGAGGGTAAGTCCGTCGAGGGGATCCCGATCGACGTGAAACCGGTATCCGAGCCCGAGCAGCTCGCAGCCTGCGACCTTGCGTTCGTTCCTGCCGCCAGAGCCTCCTCCTATGCCGAGATCATCGACCTGCTGCGCGACAAGCCGGTGTTCGCCGTGGGCGACGAGGCGGAGTTCGCCGAGGTCGGAGGGTTGGCCGCCTTCTACCTGGCCGACGAGCGCGTGCGTTTCGCGCTGAATCGCGAAACCCATCGCGCCTGCGGCCTGGATATCAGCTCGCAGCTTCTGCGCCTGGGACGGATGATCGAAGGGGGGGAAGGGCGTTGAGGTGGCTCCGGGACATGTCGATTGCCCGCAAGCAGTTGCTGGTTACCGGCGTGGTGACCGCCATCGCTCTGGTGCCGGCGCTGTTGCTCCTCGGCCATCTGTTCCGCAGCGAACGAAGCGAGGAACTGGTCAAGAGTCTCGACGGAGTCGCCCGCACCATCGCGGCCAACAGCGCCTCCGCCCTGCGCTTTGCCGATCCCCACGAGGCCGAACGGGTCATCTCGATGAGTCTCGAGATCCATCAACATATCGAGCAGGGAGCCTTGTTCAATGACGCGGGAGAGATCCTCGCCGCCTACCTGCGGGATTCGCGGAACCCGGTGCCCGCGAGCCCCCGCCCCGATGGGGACTACTTCGGCGACGACAGCGTAGATGTGTTCCGTTTCGTGGAACACGACGGAGAGGTGCTCGGCACCCTCTATCTGAGGGCTTCCCTTCGCCCCATGCGAGATCTGGTCGAGCGCGACCTGGCGGCGATGGCTCTGGTGTTGCTGGCCTCCCTGGGCATCGCGGGTTTGATCGGCACGCGCCTGCTTCGCTGGGTCATCGAACCGTTGGTGCAGCTGGGCGAAGCGGCCCGCAGGGTCACCGGGACCGCGAACTACGGCGTTCGGGTCGAGGTCAAGTCGGGGGATGAGGTCGGACGGCTCTCGTCGGATCTGAACGCCATGCTCGGGACGATCCAGGAGACTCACCACCGGCTTCAGGAGGCGCACGACACCCTTGAGGTTCGGGTGGAAGAGCGGACCCGGGCGCTGGAACAGGCGCGGGAGGAGGCGCTCCAGGCCTCACGCATGAAGTCGGAGTTTCTGGCCAACATGAGCCACGAGATCCGAACGCCGATGAACGGCATCCTGGGAATGGTCGACCTGGCGCTCCAGGGGGAGCTCGATGCCGACCAGCGGGACTATCTGAACACGGTGCAGACCTCGGCCGGCAGCCTGATGTCGATCATCAACGAGATCCTCGACTTCTCCAAGCTCGAGGCCGGGCAGGTCGAACTGGAAAAACTGCAGTTCCCTCTCGCCGTCTGCCTTGCGGAGTCGGTCGAGGGTATCGCCCACATGGCGGACAGCAAGGGGCTGGAGTTGCTTTGCAAGGTGGAGCGCACCGTTCCCGCGGAGATCGTCGGCGATAGCCTGAGGCTCAAGCAGGTGTTGCTCAACCTTCTGAGCAACGCGGTCAAATTCACCGCCGAGGGGCAGGTGATCCTGCAGGTCGATCGGCGGGAGGAGGAGAGTGGGAGCCCCCGACTGCACTTCGCGGTCCGCGACACCGGCATCGGTATCCCCGCCGACAAGCTCAGCACCATTTTCGAGGCCTTCTCTCAGGAGGACGGTTCGACCACCCGCCGGTTCGGTGGGACCGGGCTCGGCCTGGCCATCGCCTCGGAGCTCGTGGCGATGATGGGCGGCACATTGGCCGTCGAGAGCGAGCGGGACCGGGGCAGCACCTTCTCGTTCTCGATGCCGCTGGCCAGCGGCGCCGGTCGAACGGACCGAACCCTGAAAACGGTGGATGGCCGACGGGCGCTGTTGCTCGCTCCCGAAGGGCAGGGGCGTGGTGTCGTTGCCGAGCATCTGCGAGCGTTCGGGATGGAGGTCGATACCGTGGACGGCGCAGACCGTTCGTTGGAACGGCTCGACGACTCGATCGCGTTGGCGGTCATCGACGCATCCTGCCTCACACTCCAGGCCGAACCGCTGCTCGAAGCGTTGGAGGAGCGGTCGGTTCCGCTGGTGGTCGCTGTCGGGCCGAGAGGCCGCTCCGAGGTGCGCCGCCGTCTCGATGCTCGGCGCGGCACGCTGACCGCGAAGCCGGTGCTCGAACCGATCCTGCGGAAATCGGTCCAGGCGGCGATGTCCGGAGCGGAGACCGAACCCTCCGGCTCAGGGACGGCCGCCTCGCAGGCTCCACCTCCCGATCGGGAGGTGAACATCCTGCTGGTCGACGACAACAACATCAATCGCAAGGTCGCCGGCGCGATGCTGCGCAAGGCCGGGCTTCGGTTCGAGGAAGCGGTCGACGGCCGGGATGCGGTCGAACGCTTCTTCGCCGGCAGCTTCGATCTGGTGTTGATGGATGTGCAGATGCCGGAGATGGACGGTTTCGAGGCCACGGCGGCGATCCGGCGCAAGGAGGCGGCGGGTGGCCGCCGAATTCCGATCATCGCGCTGACCGCCCACGCCATGGCGGGCTACGACGAGGTCTGCCTGGCCCAGGGAATGGACGACTATCTGTCCAAACCGATCGAGCGGGAGACGCTGCTGGCGACGATCGAACGCTGGACCCGGCCCGAGGGCGAAGCCGACGCCGCGCCGGAGGCGTCGGGAGGATAGAATCGGGGCGTCCTTCGCCTCGAGGTGCCGTTGCCCCGTTCTCTGCCGAAAGTCAGCCTGGAGCAGGTCAGGCGCCTGTGGTTCAGCCGCCAGGGGCTGCTCGAGCCACGGGGGAGCCTGCCCTTTACCCGGTCCGCCGTCACCCGCTGGCTGGAGAGTGTCGGTGCGCTGCAGCTCGATTCGATCAACGTGCTCGAGCGGGCCCACTACCTGACGCTATGGAGCCGCTTCGGCGACGCCTTCGACCGCCGCCGCTTCGATCGTTGGGTCTACCGGGATCGCATCGGCTACGAGTACTGGGGCCACGAGGCGTCGATCCTGCCCATCTCCCACTTTCCGCTGGGCAAGCGCAGGATGGCGGGGTACCCGCCGCCCCACTGGCGCACGGCGGCCTGGTGGCAGCGCTATCAGACCTCGACCGCTTCGAAGCGCCGCGTGCTGCGGCGGCTGCGGGCCGAGGGGCCTCTCGAGTC
>CAZBZH010000384.1:0-4842 GCA_964496265.1 uncultured Acidobacteriota bacterium
GTCTCGAAGCGGGTCACGACCTCCTTGGTGTCCATGCCGAGCTTGATGATCTTGAGCGCCACGTTGCGCTGCACCGGCTCGATCTGCTCCGCCTTGTAGACGACCCCCATGCCGCCCTCGCCCAGAACCTCGACGATGCGGTAGTTCTTGATCGTGTCCGACTGGTCTTCCTGCTCCCTGGCCCGGGCGGCGTCGGCCAGGCTCGGGGTGTCCGCCGGGAGCATGCGGGTCGGGGAGTCGACCAGCGCGTCGTCCTCGGAGGGCGTCGGAGCGCCGCCGGCTGTTCCGGAACCGTCCGGGCTGTCGGCGATGGTGGGGGCGTCGGCGCCTTCAACCTCGGTAGGGACATCGAGGGTCTGATCGAGATCGCCCGGGTCCTCGGAATCCGACGGGCCGAGGCGGGTCGGCAGGTCGAGATCGTCGGGCTCCGGGGGCTTCATGCAGGCGGTCTCGCGAGTCGGTCGGCGGGCGGGAACCCCCGACGGTTTCGGCCACAAAGGTTCATTCTAGCGGCCGCACGAGGTTACTCAAGCGAGGACTGCTACTCTCTCGCTCCGGGGAGGAGATCGCCATGCACCAGGCCAGTCAGGAATTGCTCGTCGAAACCGGCGGGCGCAGCATCATCGAGTTTACCCGGGAGGTCGTCCACTGGGTCGCGAGCACCGGCCTTGTCGAGGGGCTGTTGACCCTGCACGTCCGCCACACCTCGGCGTCGCTGATGATCCAGGAGAATGCCGACCCGGAGGTCGGGCGTGATCTGGAGCGGTTCTTCAGCCGGTTGGTCCCCGATGGCGATCCGATGTTCCGCCACGATTCCGAGGGCCCCGACGACATGCCGGCCCACGTGCGCTCGGCGCTGACCTCGACCACCCTCTCGATTCCGGTGGTGGGAGGCCGTCCGGCACTGGGTACCTGGCAGGGGATCTATCTCTACGAGCATCGCGCGGCGCCGCACCGGCGCAAGATCGCGATGCACGTGATCGGCGAGTAGCCCCCCGATCGCGCCTAGGGCGCCGATCCGGCTCCGGCGTTGGCGCCGGTCTCTCCGACCAGCTCACCGATACGCTCGACCAGCGCTTCGCCACGCACGTCGAGGTCGACCACCTTGCCGCGGCGGTCCAGCAGGATCATCGTCGGGATGCCCTTGACCCGGTAGCGTTGGGCCAGTTCCGCTTCCCAGCCCTTGCCGTCGTAGATCTGCGGCCAGGGGATCTCGCGATCCTCGAGCTCTTCGAGGAAGGCGTCCCGGTCGTCGTCGTCGAGGCTGACCCCGATGATCTCGAACCCCTGTTCAGCGTACCGGGCGTAAGCGTCCTTGAGGTGAGGGAGTTCCCGGATGCAGGGGCCGCACCAGGTAGCCCAGAAGTCGACCAGCACGACCTTGCCTTCCATCGCGTTCAAGGTGACTTCGTTGCCTTCGAGGTCGGTGCCGCGGAAGTCGTCCCGCTCCAGCTCGAACAGCGGGCTGCGGGCTTTCTCCCAGGCGTAGTCCAGCACGTCGTCGTCTTCGCCACAGGCGGCGCAGAACGCCTCGTAGTGTTCCTTGACCTCCGAGGTGATCCGGCGGCCAGAGCGCTCGTAGGCAATACGCATGCGCCACATACAGGCCTTGGCCGCGGCCGTGCTTCCGCTGTGCTCGGCGATGAGCGCACCCAGGTAGCCCTCGGCTTGCCGCCGGCGGTTCTCCGCATCGGCGGCGGTCTCCTCGACCTCTCCCTCTTCCGGCGCCGACATCATGCGCGCCTGGCCGGCGATCAGCATCGCCTCGGGGCGGTGTTCGCTATCGCTGAACGTGTCGAGGAACCATCGGGCCTGACGGTGGGCCCAGGGACCGTCGTGCATGCCCCAGGGATCCCGGTACTCGTTGTAGGCCAGGGCGGTGCGCAGCACCTCGATGCCGGCGGCATCGCGATCATCCGCCTCGGGGTGATCGGCGATGTAGCGCTTGAGCGCGGCGATCTTGTGGTCGTGCAGCGCCCACTGTTTCTCGTAGTAGGTGTCCATGTCGTAGAGCGCGGACAGCGCGTAGAACTCGGTCTCATCGGTGGAGAACGACTCGTTCAGATCCTCGACCGATTGGAACGCCGGCGCGCTTGCCGGGTCGAGCTCGGTGTGGAGCTTGCGGGTGCGTTCCTTCCAGTCCGCCTCGTTCTGTTCCATCCCTTCGAGCAGCGAGTCGAAGCGGGCCAGACCGCGCAGGCTCTCCAGGTCGCTGTCCTGACCGGCGTGCTCCGCATCCGTCCAACCGGTCTCCACCGCGGCGGCGAGGGCTTCGAGGGCGCCGGCGCTGTCTCCCTTGAGCGCGCGGGCGCAGGCGAGGTTGTAATGCACCGAGGAATCTTCCGGAGCCAGAGCGGCCTGGCGTCCCAGAAGCTTGGCCAGCTTCTTGTAGTTGCCGTCGCCCTGGGCCTTGGACGCCTGCTCGGACAGCTTGCGATAGCGCTTTACGTCCTTGGGCGTGGCGGCAAACACCGCCGTGGCCAGGCAGGAGAGCAAAACGATGGCGATGGCGCGGCCGATGGAACGCTGCATGACTTCCCCTTCTCCGGTGATCTCTCCATCATATCCTACGGCCGAGAGCATGGCGGTATTCCCATGGAGGTGCGGATACAGGCTGGATACAAAGTGGCCGCTACCGGCGGTGCGGCGTCGCGGTAAGCGCTCGGAAACGGCGAACTACGACTGAAATCTACGGCGCGGTTCGGGTCTATGGGGATACGGTCTGCAGCCAACGCTGGAAATCGGCGTGTCCGCTGAGGCGCTGCAATGCAGCGTCATGCTGGATCGTCGTCTCGACGACGCCGCGTGTTCGCGGATGCCGAGACAGGTGTTCGACGGCCGCGTCGAGCCGATTCTCGGCACAGAGCGCGGCTGCTTCGTAGTACGGCGCGGCGGTATCGCCCCAGCCGTCCTTTCGAGCTCGTGCGGCGGCGCGCCGTAGAGTGGCGGCAGCCTCGCGGTCCCGTCCTTGATGCAGGTGAAAAAGAGCCACGCCCCAGAGCGAAACGTCCGCCTCGGCCAGACCATCGCCGGGCAACCGCGCTCGCTTGTCGAGAGACTCCAGAAAGAGCGGGCCAGCGTCGTCATGGCGGCCGGTCAGTGTCAGGAAATAGGCCAGGTCCTCGAGGCTCCCGATGGTCTCCACCGAGGACTCGCCGGTCTGCGATCGAGTCGCCGCCAGGATGTCCCTGAGCAGTAGCTCCGCGCGCTGCAGGTCACCGCGATTCCAGGCCAGCATGCCTTGCTGGCGCCGTTGGATGCGCACCTGGCTCGAGTTGAGCTGGAAGCGTCGCGCCAGTCGCTGGAACCGTGGATCCGTGGCAAGGCTCTCGAACGCAGGGTCCTGGGCGGGGTTGGCCACGAGGGCGGCGGCGGCCGTCTCGAGGTGACGAAGAGCGGCTTCGGATTCGCCCCGAGAAGCCGCGACGGCCGCCAGGTTGTAGTGCATTGCGCCGTACTCGGTGTCCTGCGGGTCGCGGGTTCGCTCCATGGGATCGACGAGCGTCGCGAGGAGTTGCGCCGCGGCATCGAACTGTTTCAATTCGACGTGTACTCCCGCAAGCCAGCCACGGCAGACGAGGCTCCTCGGCGATTCTGCGCCCAGCTCGCCGGCGAGACGAGGGCATACGCGTTCAAGGGTGGTCCGGGCGTCTTCGAGTTGTCCCGCCGCCTTGAGTGTCAGACCCAATTGCATCTCGGTGATTAGCGGCTCCGAGGTATCCGCACCCTGAGTCTCATGGTCGGTGAGCAGCGACCGAAGCAGCGCCACCGCCTGTGCGTGATCGCCGTGTTGCGAGTAGGTGGCCGCCAGGTTTCGGCCGATGCCCGACCCGGGTGGCGTTGCTTGCCGCTGTAGGAGAGTCAGTTGCTCCCAGCTGCGTTCCAGCAGGGGAATCGCCCGGGAGGGATGATTGGTGCTGGAGAGCATGCCGCCCATCGCTCCGATCATGACCGCCTGGAAGAAGGGTTGGTCGTCGAGTCTGGCGGCGGATCGCCGGGTGCGCTCGGCCAGGCTCTCGATCGGAGAGCGGACGCCCTGCCGCCAGCTGATCGAGTTCAGCGAAGGATCGATCACCGTGACCATCGTCTCGGCCAGGGTCCGCGCCAGGCGCGCTTCCCGTTCGACCCGCTGCTGTCGCAGGAAACTGAATGAGCCGAACAGCAGGATCGACGACAGCACCAGCGCAACGGCGACCTGGCTCCGGTTTCGGCGAACGAACTTCGCGGCGCGGTAAGCCGTCGATGCCGGCTCTGCCCGAATCGGCTGGTGGGTCAGGTGCCGGCGAATATCTTCGGCAAGCTCGCCCACGCTCGGGTAACGATCCGCCGGGTCCTTGCGCAGGGCCCGCAGCACGATGGCGTCCAGGTCGCCGCGGATCGATTTGCGGCGAGAAGCGGGGGCGCGGCGGCTGGGGGGGAGTGGCTCCTCGGTGAGCACTCGTTGTCGATGCCGATCCAGCAGCGGCGAGGGATCGTCCGCCGCGCTGAAGGGCACCGTATCGGTCAACAGGGAGTAGAGGATCAGTCCGAGTGCATGGATGTCGGTTCGGGTGTCGATGGGGTGGACACCGGGAACGGCCTGTTCCGGACTCATGTAATCCGGGGTTCCCAGCAGGGGCGCCGCCCCGCTCGTCCCTTTGCCGCCGGTGCCTGAGTCCGAGATGGCCTTGGCGATGCCGAAGTCGATGATCTTGGGAGTCGGTACACCGTCCACGACCTCGATCAGCACGTTGGACGGCTTGAGATCCCGGTGAATCACCCCCTTCTGGTGGGCGTGGGTCACCCCGTCACAGATTCGAGCGAAGATGTCCAGCCGCTGCTTCAAGGTCAGGTTGAGGGAGT
>CAZBZH010000385.1:0-3965 GCA_964496265.1 uncultured Acidobacteriota bacterium
TCCCTGTTCGGGCGGCGCGGTAACGCACCGCGGCCCGCACGAGCCTTGAGCAAGGGCCGTGCCTCTCTTGTTCGTTGGGGCTAACTAGCTGGGAGAATTGGGTTTAGGGCGAGAGGCCCTGGCGGGGTAGCGCGCGATACGTCGGGAGTCCGACGGGGATTCCGGGCCCGATGTCGGAGATTGGACGCCGCAACCATGTGGCTATAAGTATTTCAAACTACTACGTATCGGAATATTAGAATCTAACTTGATTCCTGAAGATCAATAAATATATTGCGAGTTGTTAGTTGAATTTCTGGCGTTTTAACGCGGTTTCGACCGAGGTGATCAGATGGCTCAAGTGATGAACATCGAAGGTTCCGAGAAGACGCGCTTCGTGACCGGCAGCGCGTCGATGAACTCGGTGGTGGACCTCCTTCATAAGGTGGCCTCCCTCGATACCTCGGTGCTGCTCACCGGCGAAAGCGGGACCGGCAAGGAACTGGCCGCCCACCTGCTTCACGAGGGTAGCCCGCTCCGCTCCAAGGGCCCGATGATCAGCGTGCATTGCGGCGCGATCCCCGACAGCCTGCTGGAGAGCGAACTGTTCGGGCACGTGAAGGGCGCGTTCACCGGCGCCGTCAGCGATCACCAGGGCAAGTTCGAACAGGCCGACGGCGGCACCCTGTTCCTCGACGAAATCTCGACGATGAAGCCCGAAGCCCAGATCCGCCTGCTGCGGGTGCTGCAAACCCGCACGGTGACCCGCCTCGGCGCCCAGGATCGGGAAGCCCGTCCGATCAACGTGCGGGTGGTCGCCGCCACCAACCAGAATCTCAAGGAACTGGTCGACCGGGGTGAGTTCCGGCTCGACCTGTACTACCGGATCAACACCTTCCCCGTCGCGATCCCCGCGCTGCGCGAGCGTCCGACCGATATCCCCCCGCTGGTCGAACACTTCAGCGAGCGGGTCGCCGAGAAACTCGGTCTGGCCGAAGCCAAGCTGTTCGGGCCGGACGCCATGCGGGCGCTCGCCGCCCACGATTGGCCGGGCAACGTCCGCGAACTGGAGAACGCTGTCGAGTACGCCTCGATCATGTGTGAGCGCGAAGTGGTCACGGTCCACGACCTGCCCGCCGAGTTCTCCGGCCTCGATCAGGGGAACGCCGGCGCAGGTTCCAGCGTCGTCGTTACCGAAGAAGGGCTCAGCCTGCGCTCGGCAGTCTCGAATCTCGAGCGGGAGTTGATCCTGCAGTCCCTGCGCCTGGCTGACGGGAACAAGGCTCGTGCGGCGGAACTGCTGGAACTCAAGCGCACGACCTTCCTGGAGAAGCTGCGCCGGCTGGAGCAGGACGGTCTGATCCCCGCCCACTAGGGTCGATCGCGGCTACCCCGGGCTTCGGGGTCCGCGGGGTAGACGCCGGGCCTAGCCCCGGCTCGAACCAGGCATGACCAACGTGACGCGCAGGCGCCGTCGAGCCTGACGCTGCGCTCTTCCCAACACCAACGTGACCCGCCAACTCGTCCGCCGAGGTCGAGCGGCCTTCGCCGGCGCTGCCGCGGCCACCGGTTTCCCGGTGGGTTGCGGTTGCTTGTCCGTGGCCGCTCTCGCCGGCCGTTCCGGTGCGGCTCCCGAGAGCGCGGCGTCGACCTGTTTGCGCGGCACCGGTTGCGTCTGGTCCGGTGCCTTCGTCTCCACCTTACCCGCCTTGAGTTCCTTCTCGATGCGGGCCTCCAGCTCCGCGATCGGTTTTGCCTGCCGTTCGGCTTCCACCCGGGCGTTGGCCTCGGCCTCGGCCTCCAGCAGGGCTTCGATCTCCGCCTTCAGTTCGGCGCGCAAACCGGCCAGCGGCTTGATCGGTTCGTCCGATGCCGGCTCGTCGATCGTCGGCGCGGCCGCCGGTATGACGGGCGCCTTGCCCCCCGACGGTTCGGCGGGGGTCTCGGCCAGGGCGGGAGTCCTGTGTTGGACCGCCGCGGCCTTGGCCCGGGAGGGCTGAGGCGGCAAGCCACGGGCGCGGCGCACGAACGCCGTCAGATCCGGCTCCTCGGCACCATCCACGGAGAGGATCTCCGCCTGATCTCCCGGCTTGGGTCCGTCGGACATGGTCACCCGCTCCGGCCTCGCATCCACTGCGGGCGAGACTCCTTCCCTGATAACTTGAAATCCGGGCGCCGCCGAGTCAATGGTCCGAATTGCAACCGACGCGTGAGGCCGCTTGCTAAGCTGACGGTATGTTCAGCCGCCGGACGGCCTGGGATCACACGCCGAACCCGCTCACCCGGGTGCAGCGCGAGCTGCGCGCGGCCGGCCACTCCCTGCTCGACCTGACCCGCTCGAACCCGACGGCCTGCGGCTTCGAGTACGCCGACGAGGAGATCCTCGGCGCCCTCGCGGGGCGGGAGAGCCTGCGCTACACCCGGATCCCCGGGGGCTCCGGGTCGCCCGCGAGGCGATTGCCGCCTACTACTGCGGGCACGGGGTCGAGGTCGACCCCGACCACCTGCTGCTGACCGCCAGCACCAGTGAGGCCTACCACTACCTGTTCCGGTTGCTCTGCGATCCCGGCGACCGGGTGGCCACGCCGGTCCCTTCCTATCCGCTGCTCGACTTTCTGGCGACCCTGTCCGACGTGGGCCTGGCGCCCTACCGGCTGCCCGCGGCCGCCTACACGGCGGGGGAAGCGAGCGACCAGGCGCCCTGGCCCGGCTGCGATCCGACGGCGCGGGCCCAGGTGGTGGTCCAACCGCACAACCCCTGCGGCACCATCGTCTCCCCGGCGCAGCGGGATCGCTTGGTCGCCGGTTGCGTGGAGCACGACACGGCGCTGATCGTCGATGAAGTCTTCCTCGACTACACCGAGTCGCCGGGACGCGGGATCAGCTTCGCCGACGAACAGCGCACGCTGACCTTCGTGACCAGCGGCCTGTCCAAGATCGCGGGGCTGCCTCAACTCAAGCTGGGTTGGATCCACGTGTCCGGGCCGGCCGGTCCCCGGGACGATGCGCTGGAACGGCTGGAGACCATCGCCGACACCTATCTCTCGGTCAACGCGCCGGTGCAGATCGCCGCGCCGAAACTGCTGGCCGGCCGGGACAGGTTGATCGGGCAGGTGCGGCAACGGGTCGCGACCAATCGAGCGACCCTCGCGGCCTCGCTTGGCGATCTCGACGCGGCGATGGTGGGCACCGCCGCGGGCTGGTACGGGGTGATCGCGGTCGGGCAGGGGTTGAACGAGGAGCGCTTCGTGCTGGAGCTGCTCCGTGAGGAGAAGGTGCTGTTGCACCCCGGCTTCTACTACGACTTCCCCGAAGCGGGTTACCTGGTGTTGAGTCTGTTGGGGGATCCCGACGAATTTCGCGAAGGGGTCGCGCGGTTGGCGCGCGGGCTGCGGCAGGCGCCGCGGGACGCCGGCGCCGGACCGGCGATCAGGTCGAACGGTTGAGGGTCGATTCGCTGCCGTTGTCCTGGTAGGCCTTGGCGGCCCGCATCCCCTTGGCCAGCTCCTCGAGCGCGCCGCGGGTGGATTCCAGCACCGCGCGCAGGGAGTTCTCCACCTGATCGGCCTGGCTGCCGATATCTTCGGACCAGCTCTTGAGTTCTACCTGGGCCCGGTCGTCCAGCTCCGCGCGGGCAGCCTCGATCGAGGCTCGCAGCCGTTCCACCGCCTGGCCCCGTTCGTCGATGGCGGAGTGGATCGACTCCGGTTCGGCGTGACGGGTGGCGTCGGAGAGGGCGCGGGTCGCCTGCTCGACGTCCATCAGCGCCTGGACGATGTGATCCGGTAGGGCGCTCAACGAGTGGCCTCGATCGGCGTGGTCTGCTGTTCGGTACCGGCCGCGGGGGCGACCGGCTGACGGGTTCTGCCGGCGACGGTTTGCCAGGCACCGCCCAGCTCTTCCAGGTGAGTCTGCACCTCGGCGAACGCCTCGTCGTTGTTGTCCAGACTCACCTGGAAGAGCTGGGCGGTGCCTGGCTCTTCCAG
>CAZBZH010000385.1:3975-4839 GCA_964496265.1 uncultured Acidobacteriota bacterium
CGTACAAGCGGTCGAGGTTGAGGGCGACCTCGCCGCCGCGGTCGAGATCGAGCCAGCTCTGGAGCAACGCGATACAGCGAGAGGCCTTGTGCACCGCGGCGCCCTTGGCCGCGATGTTGTCGGTGCGCAGGGCGTTGCGCGCCCGGGTCACCTCGGCACAGGCCATGCGGTAGACCCGCGCGGTCAGCGCCAGCGGGTCTTCGCTGCGAATCTCCTGCTCCAGGTAGTTGTTGGAGACCTTGTTGTTGTAGCTCAAGACTCGTTCCTTCTTACTGGGACGCCGTAGCTCTCGCCCTACGTATCGGCAGGCGGGATGCGCGGTTAAGCGAATCCGCCGGATCGACTAGAAAAAGGATCCGCCGGAGAGGCTCGCCTGTTGGCTCTGCAGCGCCGAGATGGCACGTTCGGCGGCGCCGAAGGTGGCGATCAGACGCAGTTCCCGGGCGCTGAGCCGTTCCTCGAGGCGCACGATGTCGTCGTCGATCCGCTGCAGGTTCGCGTCGATGGCGTCCTTCGACGTGTCGATCACCCCTTCGTTGAACTTCGTCAGGCTGTCGAGCTCGTCGATCACGTTGGCCAGCAGTCCGCTGCTGAAGGAAACGACGCCGAAGTCGCCACCGGTCGCGGTGACCTCATCGGCGGTGGCGGTCACCCGAACGACCAGACCGTTGGCGTCGGTGTCCGAGGAGGCGCGAAGCACCTGCCCCGATCCGGTACCCGCCACGCCGTCGATGGTGCCTTCCACGTCCAGGCCGTCATCGGTGGCCGCGGTGGTGTCGAAACCGGTTCCGCTGCCGTCTCCGGGGTCGGTGCGGTCGGAGGTGACCGAGACGCTCGCGTCGCTGCCGAAGCGGCGGGTCGAGA
>CAZBZH010000386.1:0-4796 GCA_964496265.1 uncultured Acidobacteriota bacterium
AAGGCCGGCTCGAGCGGGTGCTGGACACGACGCGTTGGGCACCCAGCGGCTACAACATCCAGCCGACCCACTTCGTGCTGTCGACCGATGCGGACAGCCGCTATGCGCTGTACAAGGCCTGCCTCGAACAGCCCCAGGTCCTGGAGGCGCCCGCCGTGGTGGTCTTCACCGGCGACCGCCGCGCCGTCGAGAACAACCTCGAGGCGATGCTGACCCTGGAACTGGCCGAGGGCGCCTGCGACGACCGTTACGCCAGGTTCTGCCGCAAGTTCGTCGGGCTCGCCTTCAACCAGGGGCCCCTGGGTATCGGCTGGCTGGGCAAGCTGTTGGTGGCTCCGCTGATGCGCCTGTCCAAACCGACCCCGAGCATCCCGGCGGTGCACAAGCGTTACTGGCTGTGCAAACAGGTGATGCTCGGCGCCATGACCTTCATGCTCGCCGCCGAAGCCGCCGGCCTGGCCACGATTCCGATGGAAGGCTTCGATGAGGGGCGGGTGCGCAAGGCACTCGGCATCCCGCGCAGCCACATCGTGCCGGTGGTGATTCCGGTGGGCTACGCCGAATCCCAGAACCTGAAAAAGACCCGGCTCCCCCTCTCCGGGATGATGCACAAGGAAGGCTGGTAGCCCTCCTTCGCGCGAGGCTTCGGAGGGCAGGCCCTCCCTCTCGAGGGGATTCGAAGGGTAGGGGCGCCCTTTAGCCGCGGCGGCGGAAGAGGGCCAGGCCGTCGACGGTTTCGAAGCCCAGCTTCGCGGCCAGTCCCAGGGAACCGGTGTTCGACTCCACCGCGGCCCAGACCGGGCGGCGCCCCCGGTCGTTCTCGTAGGCCAGCATGCGGCGAAAGGCCAGCGCCGCCAGACCGCGCCGGCGAAAGGGCTCCAGGGTGTCGACGGACACATCCCACCATCGCTCGGTCTCGAAGACCGGGTAGCAGAATGAGGCGGGGAGATCGTCGACGAAGCTGGCCGCCAGCGGCGCGCCCTGTTCCAGCACCTGCTCCAGTTCGGTGCGGAGTTCGTCCTCGACCGGCTCCAGACAGGCGCGATCCTCCGGTCCGAGCAGTCTGACCCGCACCTCCTCGTTCCCGCCGACGGGAGCCGGCGGTTCGTCGGCCTGCTCGGGCAGGGTCAGCACCCGAACTTCGTCCCCCAGCCAATCGGGAAGCGCCTGGGATACGTGCTCGATCGAGTCCCCCGAGGCGATCACCTCGAGTTCGTCGCCGCCGGTGACGGCGAGCTCGATCAGGGACATCAACGGGCGCCTGACGATGCACACCGGGGGGGAACCCGGCGCGGCGCCGATGAAATCGACGCCCGCGGGGGTGTCTCGCAGCACGCGGCAGCGCCCGGACAGCAGCAAGCCGCGCACATCGACCAGCGCCGGGTCGTCCGGCAGGCCGTGGGCCAGCTCACGAAAGGCGGACAGGGGTGCGCGCATCTTGCGCTCCAGCGCCCCCCGAAATGCCTCATCCCTCTCCATTGTACGCTCGGCGCTCCCGTTCGGGCCTCCGGAACAGGCCATTTCCTGCGGACGCTCTCTATACTAGACGCCTGAGCCGCCCATCGGGTCTCAACCCGGGGGCGTTTTTGTGACCGGATTCAACAGCGGTAGAGCGCCGCCCCCCAGCTCAACCCACTTCCCAGAGCGACAAAACAGACCAGCTTGCCCGGGGAGAGGTCCCGCTCGGCCCGGGCCTCGTGGAAGGCCAACGGCAGGGTCGCGGCGGTGGTGTTGCCGTAGCGCTGGATGTTGTTGAACACCTTCTCGTCGGGCAGCTCCAGCTTCTTCTGCACCGCCTCGTTAATCCGCAGGTTGGCCTGGTGCATGATCAGCAGGTCGACATCGTCCAGGGTGTAGCCGTTGCGTTTGAGGATCGTCTGCACGGCGTCGGGCATCACCGTCACCGCCATGCGGAAGACCTCGCGCCCCAGCACGATCGGCACGATCCGCCCTTCCGACGCCATCTTCGGATCGATCCAGGGCCGGTAGGCGCTGCCGGCGCCGTCGACCCACATCTTCTCGGCGTACTGGCCGTCGGAGTGGACCATCACGTCCTCGAGACCGCCGCTCCCCTCACCCTCCTCGGCGGAGAAGACCATGGCGCCGCCCGCGTCGGCAAACAGCACCGTGCGGTCGCGGAACTGGGTGTTCCAGGCGAACTCCTCGTCGGAAACCCGGTCGTCGCTCTCGCCGAAGGCGATATCCCAACGGGTCCAGGGCATGAACCCGGCGTGAACCTCGGCGCCGACCAGCAGCACATTCTTGCGCTGCCCCGAGCGGACCATCGCGTCGACCAGTTGCATGCCGAACAGGAAACCGGCGCACTGCTGGCGAATGTCGAGACAGGGAACGTGGGTCACGCCGAGCTTGCGCTGGAAGATCGGCCCCGCGCCGGGGAAGTAATGATCCGGCGTCATGGTGGCGAAGACGATGTAGTCCAGGTCCTCGGGGCGAAGCCCCGCCTCCTCCAGCGCCTGACGCGCCGCGGGCACCGCCATGTCGCTGGTGGCCTGATCCTGGCGCGCGAAGCGGCGCTCCCGGATCCCTGTCCGCTGAATGATCCATTCATCGGTGGTGTCCATCAATCTGGACATCCGCTCGTTGGGCACCACGTCCGGCGGTGCGTACAGCCCCGTCCCCCGAATAACCGCTCGCATTCCAATCCCTCCACTGCGATCGCCGATTCTCGGGCACCGGACGCGATCGTGTCAATCGGGCTTCATTCGGCTGGCGCGAGCGGCTAGACTCGGAGCGCTGGGGGAAATCCATGATGAATACGGTTCGCCGCGTCCTCGGAGCGCTGACGCTCACGCTTGCCCTGCCCTGCTTGGCCCAATCGGAGCCGCCCGAACGGCCCCGGGTCTACGCGATCACCGAAGCCACGGTGGTCACCGCGCCGGGCGAGACCCTGAGTTCCGCCACCGTCGTCCTGCGGGACGGACTGATCGAGGCGGTCGGAACCGGCGTCAAACCACCGGCGGACGCCGAGGTGATCTCCGGCCAGGGGCTCTATCTCTATCCCGGGTTCATCGATCCCGACACCGACCTGGGCCGCGCCTCCTCGGGCGACAGCGGCAGATCCTCCTCGGGACCGGGTGGGGCGAGCCGCAGCCGGCGCCCCTCCCCGGGATCGCGTCATCCCCTCGGGCGGATCCACCCCGAGTGGCGCACCATCGATCACCTCCTGCCCTTCGAACAGGATGGCGATCGCAGCCTCGACAAGTACCACAAGGCCGGCTTCACCATGGCGCTGACCACCCCCGAGGACGGCATCCTGCAGGGGCGCAGCGCCGCGGTGCTGCTGCTGGCCGACCTGGAAGTGCCGCGAATGACCGTCGACGACAACGTGGCCCTGCACGTCGCCTTCGAACGGGGCAGCTTCGGCCAGGGGTACCCGACCAGCCTGATGGGCACCGTCGCCGCGGTGCGCCAGGCGTTCTTCGACGCCCGTCGCTACGCCGAGTGGCACACCCGCTACGAGGCCGACCCCCGGGGAATGAAACGCCCCGATCGCGTTCCCGCCTACGAGGCCCTGGCCGACGCGCTGGACGGCAAACAGAAGGTCTACTTCCGCCCCAGCCATCGGGACGACGCCATGCTGGCCCATCGCATCGCCGAAGAGTTCGGTCTCGATGCGGTCATCGGCGCCACCGGCCATGAGTGGGAGATCGCCGAGCGGCTCGGCAGCCTGGGACTCCCGGTGATCTGGCCGGTGGCCTTCCCCGACAAGCCGAAACTGGACGACCCCGACGAGGCGTTGAGCGTGTCGCTGCGGACCATGCGCCGCTACACCCGGGCCGCCGAGGCGCCGGCGATGGTCCACGGCGCCGGCGTGGAACTGGCGCTGACCACCCGGGGGCTGAAGAGCATGGGTGATTTCCGCGACAACATTCGCGAAATGGTCGAGAAGGGGTTGCCCGAAGAGGCCGCCCTCGCCGGACTGACCACCGTCCCCGCCCGGCTGCTCGGCCTGGAACGGGTGGCGGGCAGCCTGGAGCGCGGCAAGATGGCCAACCTGGTCGCCTTCGACGGCCCGTGGCTGGGCGAGGAGAGCGCCGTGCGCTGGCTGTTCGTCGACGGCGTGGCCCACGAGATGGAAGAGAAGCTTCCCGAGGGGGGCGACCCCGACACCGTCGCCGATCCGCGGGGAGCCTGGGACGTGACCTTCGACTTCGGCAGCCGCAGCGTGGAACGCCGCTGGGAGATCGAGGGAGATACCGGCGCCTACGAGGGTTCCGCCGAGACCGGCAGCGGCGAGGTCTCCTTCGAGCGGATCAAGTTGGTCGGCAACATGCTTACCGTGCTCTTCCCCGCCCGGGAAGGACGTCCGCCGCTGGAGATGACCGTGGTGATCGACGGGGACCAGTTCGAGGGCACCGCGTCTTTCGGCCCGCGCAACGTCACCGCCAAGGGGGTTCGACGAGACAGTCCCGACGATGATCAGGCCGGGGAGGAAGGACGATGAACAAGAACGAACCGCGCACCCTGCTCCCCCGCATCGTCACCGCGCTCGGCGTCGCCGCGTTCGCGCTCGCCGGCGCCGCCTCCGTGACGGCCGCCGAGAAACTCGCGCCCCAATCGATCCTCGTGCGCAACGCCACGATCTGGACCCAGGGACCCCAGGGCATCGTCGAGAACGCCGACCTGCTGGTGCGGGAGGGCAAGGTCCAACAGGTCGGCATCGACCTCGAGGTCCCCCGCGGAGCCCACGTGATCGATGCCGCCGGCAAATACGTCACGCCGGGCCTGATCGATGCCCATAGCCACACCGCCCTGCGCGGCGGGGTCAACGAGGG
>CAZBZH010000387.1:0-4796 GCA_964496265.1 uncultured Acidobacteriota bacterium
TCGGAAGAGCAAGGGAGAGCTGCTCTCGATCCGTAGCCAGGCCGACGGGATTCGCGAGGCAACCTAGCCAAACCCCGCGCCACCAGAGGGTTTCTTGCCATGTCCAGGCAAACAGCGTATAACGGGGCCGTGACCCGCTCGAGACGCATCTGGGCCGTAGGTGTGCTCGCCTGCTTCCTGATTGCAGGCTTTTCGGCCCTCATGCACGCCCACGAGGGGGAACACCACGCAGATCATGAGCAGGAGTGCTCGATCTGTGTGGTCGCGGAACAGTCGGCAGACCTGCAGGGCGTCGGCTCGCCCCAATCAGGCCTCATGGCCCTGGATAGCACGGCGGCGACGACTCGCTCCTGCGAACTCCGGCTTCTCGACTCCCCGCGGAATCCCCGCGGCCCTCCCTGCTAGCTCAGCTCTAGCCTGCCCAATCCAGTCCGCCTGAGATTCAGGCGAGCTGCGCGTCCGGCTTGACGCCGAGGACCGCCGTGAATGGCCGTCCGCGTCCTGCCTTACCGCGCCACGACGGCGGATCCCTACGGGGTCCCATTCCGGGCATGCCGGTCCCATGAGGACACGTCCGTGGCTGCGCGAAGTAGCGCTCCCGATGCTCGTCCCGTGTGACCGGCGGAGGAACGACCATGGCATCCATGCAAGGAAGGTCCACCGAGGAGACCCTGATCTCCCTGGTGCCGAAACTACAGCTGACTGCAAGCCGCATCATCAACCGCAGCGATGTGGCCGACGACGCCGTGCAGGAAGCGTTGATCAAGGCCTCGGAGATGACCGCCGAGCCGGAAAACCTCGAGGGTTGGTTCTATCGCGCGGTGGTTCACCGCAGCCTGACCGCCCGCCGGGCCAGCCTGCGGCGCTCACGCAACGAACGTTCGGCGTCGGAAGCCCATGTCCCCGGATACTGGGCTTCCTCCACGCCGGCCAACGAACTCGAGGCCAAGGAACTGCAGGAGCACATCCTGAGCGCCCTGGACAAGCTGCCCCGGGAGCAACGGGATGCCTTCGTGCTCCACGAGGTCGAAGGGATGGAGTACCAGGAGATCGCGTCGGTGCAGCAGGTGCCGATCGGTACGGTGCGTTCCCGCTTGAACCGGGCGCGTATGTCCCTGCGCCAGCACCTGACGATCTACCGCAGCCGCTGCCCGGCCTGTAACCCGGCGCGGCGCAGCTCTCCCGCGCCGATCGACTACTGACCGTCGCTCGGGCCGGAGGGGTCTGGACCAGGGAGACGGGAAGGGTCGCGGATCAGCAGCTCGAGAGCTGGAGCGCGACATCCTCGGCACTGGGGCGGCTGGAGAGCCAGCCGTCCACCCGTCCCCTCCCCGCGGGGCCGAAGAGATCCCGGCCGCCATGCCGGTCCCCTAACAACAGGAAGCTGGGAGAGTTGGGCGCCGACTTCAGGTAGTCCATCAGAATGCCTGCGCCATCCTGGGGAAGGTTGCGGTCGCAAACGAGAACGTGGACCTGGGCGGTTTCCAGTATTCCGATGGCGTCCTCGACCGAGTCGCACTCGAGCACATCGTCCACCGCGAACTCCGAGCGGCGGAAGGCGCGGTTGACGATCCGGCGCCGTACGGTCGAACCATCGACGATCAACACATTCAAGGCGAGACCTCCTTCCAGTTCGAGGAGTCTCGTCGGCGAACCCGCGTCGATCTTGAGCCCTGGACCATCGGAATACTCAGCTAGGGAATACTCAGCGAGTTTCCTCGGCCTCTGTCGTCTCCGGAATCACCGTTCCCGCCAGCTCGGAGAGTGACGGGAAGGCCCAGAGAATGCCTTCGTCGGAGCTATCTCTTTCGATCACCGGGTGGACCACAACGACCAGTTCGATCACGTCGTCCTGCTCGCTGAACCCCTCGAAGAGATAACCTAGGCCCGGGACACTGCGCAGGCCAGGAGTCGAGGTCGAGCTGACCGAGGCGGTCACCGAACCCAATCCCGCCAGCAGCATCGCCTGGCCGTCCTTCAGCCGGGCGCTGGTGCGCAGCGAACGGGTCTCGAACGCCGTGCTGGCCTGGGAGCTCCCCGTCGTATCGCTGAGCACCGAGGTCAACGTCGGATCGGGGAAGCTGATCTGGGGCTGAAGGTCCAGGGTGATACGGTCGTCGGAGCCGACCAGCGGCCGCACCGCCAGCTGTACGCCGAAGGGCCGGAAATCGACCGCCTCGAACACGCCGGAGTCGGCGTTGCCGAAGGCGGGGGCGAAGGAGGTCGGGATCGGGAACTCGCCGGACAGCACCTTGAGGGTCGGCGCCGAAACCGTCCGCGCCAGCCCCCGGGTTTCGAGCAGCGACAGCAGGCTGTCGAAGGCGAAGCCGCCGGCCACGAACTGGGCCTGGCCCCGCAGACCGCCGGCGATCGATTCGAGCACCCCCTGGATGTCGTCCTGGCCGGTCGAGAGCCCGGAATCCTGAATCCTGTCGGAGCCCACCGGAGTCAGAAGCGGCGGTTGATCCTGGTCGGCCATGGCGGCGACCAGATCCGGCGTGAAGTTGAGCAGGCGGGTGCGGTTGATCTCGTAGAAGCGCACGTTGACCCGCACCTGGGGCACGTCCTGCACGTGGATCACCGAGAGGATCCGTCCGCTGGCCACCTCGAGCATGGTTCCGCGGGCGATGTTCGACTGAATGTTGTTGTTGAGGTTGATGATGCCTCCCCCGCCGCCGAGGCCACCGCCTCCGAGGCCGCCGGCGCCACCGCCGCCGCCTCCTCCGCCTCCACCGCCGCCGCCTCCCTGGCCGCCGCCGTTGAGGCCGCGACCGGAGATCAGGGAGCCACCTTCGTTGGCCACCACGCGGATATCGGAGCGATCGATGCTCTCACCGAGGAACAGGCGGGACGCGAGAGTCAGCACCCGCACCAGGGCAACCTGGTCCTTTACCTCTCCGTGAAGCACCAGCACGTCTTCGCTGTCGTCGGGCAGGTTGCCGCGCTGAATACGGGAGACCTCGATCTCCCCCGCCCCCATCAGCTCGGCGGCGGTCCGAATCCGGTCCTCGATGCGAGCCGGCAGGGTGTCGAGTCGAATCAGGTTGATCACCTGCCCGGCGCCCCCGGCGCCCTCCTGGACTCGCAGATCGTCACGGGGCTCCCGGGTCTCCTGGGGAGCACCCGGGTTCGGGTCGCCCGCGGCGCGAACCAGCGGGATCGAACCCCGGGACCGGCCGCGGGAACCGGCCGACAGGTAGGATCGAGCCGTCGCCTCGGCAGCCTGGGAGTAGCTGGCGTCGGGGACCGCGCCGCGCAGCACCAGGGCGTCCCGGTCGGGAGCGGATTCGACCCGGATGTCGGGATGGATATCGTTCAGCGCCTGCTTGAGCAGCGAGAGGTCCCGTTCGACCGCCAGGCGTTGCCGCACGGTGGTTCCATCGACGAACCAGACGATGAGCGAAGTACGCCCGGCCTGTCGGCCGAGGGCGAGGAGCTCTCGGCTACTGATCAACTGCACGTCGGCGATCTCACCATCGCCGACGGCGAGACGCAGAATGTCCTTGCCGTAGGTCAGCCGGCGATGGTGCGCCACCTGCAGGGTCACCTCGGCCCAGGCCACCGAAGCGACCAGCAGGACCCAGAAGGGAATGAGCAGCCGAAGCCGGCGCAACGAACTGAGGAAACCGGATCTGGACGACGACTGGTTCATTGGGTCAACCCTCCAGCCTCGACGCGCAGGCCACGCAGTCGGCTGAGCGGTGCGGGCCATTGCGGCTGCAGACGAATGGCCTCTTCGTAGAGCACCTCGGCGCCCTTGAGATCTCCGGTGTACTCGGCGATCAGGCCGAGATTGAAGGCGACGCGCCAGGAAGGAGCGCCGAGAACCTCGGCGACCTGGAGTTCGCGGCGGGCCTCCTCGAAACGGCCGACCACGAAGAACCCGGCGGCCTGGCTCTCGCGCAGGCCGGGATGGTCGGGCCGCAACAGGATCTGACGTTCCAGCAGGGCGAGCCCCAGCCGGCTCCCACCCTGTTCGAAGGCTAGCTTGGCCCGCAGGACCGCGGCCTCGGGGTGGCTCTTGTCATCCGACAGCACCCGATCGAGCATCTGGATCGCCTTGTGATTCTCGCCCCGCTGCGACGCGAGGAGCGCCTGAACCAACGCAACCTCATCCTCATCGGGGCAGACCGTGGCGAGCCGGTTGAGCTCTCGATCCATCGCTTCGCGGTCCAGTTCATCGCCGGGAGCGAGCAGGTGGTCTTCGCGCCAGGGCTCGGCGGCGAAGCGCACTCCCTCGACGATACCCGCCAGTTGTTTCGCCGGCTGCAGGCACTTGACCTTGGTTTCCGGCCGTTTGCGTGCGCAGCCGGTCACCACGAGGGCAAGCGCGAGCAGCACAATCACGCGCCGGGCTTTTGAACAGAACATTTCCACACGCTCCCTAGCCTGCCCGCTGAATCGCACTCTCGGCGAGCTTGATGAACTCGTAGACGGCGGGCCCCAGCACCACCACGAACAACCCGGGCAAGAAACAGATCACAAGGGGAAAGACCAACTTGACCGGTAGCGATTGCGCCCGGAGCAACACCCGCTCCCGGCGACGTTGACGGACATCCAACGCCTGCTGGCGCAGCGCCTCGGACAGCCCCGCACCCGCTTGCTCGGCCAGCACCAACGCCGAGACGAACAGCGATACGCCGGGGACGGCGACCCGGGACGCCAGATCCCGTAACGCCTGCACCCGTCGCTTGCCCGCGACGATGTCTCGCTGAAACCGGGCCATCTCCTTCCAGAGCGGCCGCTCCGACGCGTCGGCTGCGAGAATGCGCGACAACGCCGCGTCGAAGCCCAGG
>CAZBZH010000388.1:0-4776 GCA_964496265.1 uncultured Acidobacteriota bacterium
CAGGGGAATCGCCTGGGAGACGTAGAGCGACCCCACCAGGCCGAAGCGTTCAACGCGTGAGCTCATGGCGGCGCATCGTAGCGCACCGCCGCCGTTTACGGCCCGGCGGACCGCCAGGTCGAAGGGGACCGATCCGTCGAGGGTGACGTCGCGTGGCGGGGTGCAGGCACCCCGGCAGCGATCAGCCGGCGTTCGAGACCGACTTGCGCAGGCGGCTGGCCGCTTCCTGCTGACCCACCCGGTCGAGCCACTGGGAGGTGCACTCGGCCAGGCCGGGCAGCGCCGGCTCGGCACGATGCAGGTCCACCAACGCCTTGTCCAGCGACTTGATCGCGCCGCTCAGCATCCAGCTCTCGAACCACTGCAGCAGACAACCGTGGAGCTGCTGGGAGTTGGCGCCGTTGACCGGCGGCACGTCACTCCCCGAGGCCAGCGAGGCGGCGATCCGCGAGGCCAGACCGGCATCTCCCTGGTAGGACAAGCCGTTCCACGCCTGAAGCGCGGCGTCGGGGTTGCCCGCGCGGAGTTCGGCGGCGCCGAGGCGTTCCATCAGCTCCGGTTCCGCCGGGAATTTCTCACAGGCCGCCTTGAGCCAGTCGACCTCGGCCTGGGCGATCTGGGGCAGGCTACTCAAGACGGCGGAGCCGGCGGTCCAGAGTTGAAGCGATTCGGCATGGTCGTCGACCAGCTGCTCCATCTTGCGCAGCAGCGTCTCGATCTCACCGGCGGCCCGCTCGATTACCAGCAAGCCCAGCTCCGCTTCAAGGTTCCCCGGCTCGATCTCGAGGGCCTTGCGAAAGGCCTCGCCGGCGGCGTCCAGATCCCGGCTGTCGATCAGCAGCGCACCGAGCAGGTTGTGCAGCCCCGAGCCGGACACCTCGTCCAGCGCCGGCGACCAGGCGGGGTGATGACGTAGCGACGCCGCCTTGCGCAGGCGCTCGACGGCAAGGCTGTCATTCCCCAGACCCTTGGCCGCGACCCCCTCGAGGAACAGCGTGTTGTGGGTTGCCGGATGACTGCGGTGATGGGCGGAGCAGAGGTCGGCCAGTTCACCGGCCCGACCCTGGCGCATCATCACCAGGCCCTCGACCACCACCAGCCGTTCGATGTCGGCGTCGGTCGGCTTGGCCGGTTGTCCGTAGAGCAGCTCCCGGGCGCGATCCACCCGGCGGCGGGCACGTTCGGTCTGTCCCAGACGAACTTCCAGCTCCGCCGCCTCGATGCGTTCGACGATGCGGGTGCCCTCGGCCTCGACCTCCATATCCAGTCGGCTCAGCCGGCGTTCCCGGGCGGAACCGGACTTGTCGTCGCCGGCGATCTGGATGCGCGCGTCGCAGCGGCTTTCCTCGAGCCCCCACTGATGGGCCAGCCGCCGCAGCGACGGCAGCACGCGGGCCAGATGGGTGCCTTCGTAGCGCACCCCGGCCGCGCGCCGGAACAGACGCGGGGCGAGCTGGGTCGTTCCGTCGGGATACTCGAGGGTCACGTTGCGGAACAACGTGCGCGCCGGCGCGTCGATCGCCTTGCACAGCTCGGCGGCGTCGAAGTCTTCATCGGCGTGTACGGTCAGCACCCAGTCGCCGTTACAGCGATCGAGGCCGGCGTTCCAGGCGCCGGCCCGATCGACGGCGCCCCGGGGGGCGTCGACCAGGGTGAAGGGAATGTTCTCGGTAGGCGCCGACGGGCGCACGCCACCACTGACGTCGACCACCACGATTTCGTCGACGTGGGGCGCCAGTTTGGCGATGCAGTCGTCGATCGGCGCGCGATCCTTGCGCCGCATGACGCAGGCGCTGAGACGAATCGGCGAGGGCCCGATCAGGTCGCGGACGTCGCCGTCGGAAAGGAACTGGCCTTCGGTTTCTTCGGGGGCATCCTTGGAGGCGTTGCGCAGGTCTGCCTTGGCGGCGGCCAGGTTGCGGCGGGCCGAGGCCAGCCCGGGCGCGAGTTGCACCGTCCGGCCGAGAATGCGGCGGGCCAGGCGCGGCAGCCCGGACTCCAGGCAGAGCACGCCGAGAAAGTTCATCGCGTTGGGATGGAAGCGCCGGGCGCGCAATGCGGCAACCGCCAGGTAGGCCGCCCGGGCGGGCTGGTCCTGCTGGAAGTACAGCATGCTCGCGGTCATCGGCACGTCGTCGTCCCAGGGTGCGAATCGCAGCGCTTTCTCAAGCGCTGCGATTGCACCTGTCCGATCGTCGGAACCGAGCGCGGCCTCCGCATCGTAGACGTACCACCGCTTGAGCTGTGGGCTGTTGAGGTGGGCGATACGAATCGGCATTGCGTTAGGCTCCCTCTTTGAGGGCGGCGCGCAGCGAAGACGGCGTAACCTCCTGGATCACGGGGCATCCCGTGAGCTCGGCAAGTCGGAGGTGGGCACGGTTCGCCGGGCTCGCGTCGGGCAGGGCCGCGTGAGCCGAAGCGAACAGAGACGCCTGATCGCCGGGCCTGAAAGGTAGGTCTACGAGGAGCAAGTCGGGGGTGTCTTCGATGCGAGTGCCGCGCTGTTCCGCGATGTTCTGAATCTTTTGAATGATGTCGTCGGTTTGCTGCGAGTCGTCGATGCGCAGCATCAGGGTCACGTCATCGGCGCCGTCGAACGCTTCGATGTAGCACGAGACGTGTTGCTCCCAGGTCGCATCCTCGGGATGGACGTGGGTCAGGAAACGGGTGCCGGTGGCCTCGACCAGCGGCAGGGGAGTGACCTTGAGCGGGACGTAGTGCTGACGGTGATCGAGCAGCACACCCTCGATGTCCTTGTCCGACCAGCTGTCCACCGGGTTACGCCCGACAGGTAGGGACCACTTCTCGGCGAAGGCCTCCCAGGCGTGTAGCTGGGTTTCATCGTCTTCGTAGCGCTCACCGGAGCGTTGCATCGCCGCCGCCGCGTCGACCTGCAGCAGCCGGTAGCCGACCAGCTGGGCCCGCATGCAGAAGTCGTGAACCAGCCAGTCGGTGTTGGCGATGGCCGGATCGAAACCGCCGATCTTGTCGAGGAGCTCCCGGCGCACCAGCAGGCCGGCGCCGCCGAGGCGGTCGACTTCGGTGGGGGTGGCGCTCATCGCCCGGGGATTGATCGCGAGCTTGCTGATCAACGGACCCACGGCGCCCACCGCCGGGTCGGATTCCAGCGCCGCGATCAGCGCCTTCAGTCCGCCGGGGGCGAGTTCGTAGCGGTCGTCCCAGAACAGGACGTAGTCCCCGGTCGCCCGGGCGGCGCCCAGGTTCCAGTTGAGAGCCAGGCCCAGACCCTTGGCGATGCCGATCTGCTCGACGCCATCGCGCTCGATCTCCGGATCGGGCCATTCACTCATGAGAATCAACTGCTCGGTTCCCGGGTGATCCTGGGCAAACAGGCAGCCCCGGGTGTTGCGCGTCACGCTGACGGCCGAGATCGATCCACTACGTTGCTTCGCTTCGTGCACCACAACCTCTCCACGGAAGGGCCACTACGAGGCCCCTGATGACGGCGGTGTAGACAGCAAGGGCGGTGCCAAGGGCGGGAAGTCGGTTTCATGGGCGTTTTTTCGAGGGTCGCGCCGGGAGCCGACGGAATCTCGACGCCGGCCGTGGGGGCGCATGCCGGGATCCCGACCCTTCGAGCTGTGTCATCATCGAACCGGCGCGACTCTTCTGATGAGGGCGCGACGGGGGACCGTGAGATGAGTGCAGCTTTTCTGTTTCGCGCAGGTCGAATCCTGGCCGTTTTGCTCGGATTCTCGATCTTTCTCGGGGGCGTGGAGGCAGGTGGGGCCGACCCCTCCCGGTTCAGCCTCGAGGACCTGGCCTTCATGGCCGGGCACTGGAAGTCCGGCGGTGACGGCCCTCTACAAGAAGAGATCTGGATGGAGCCGGCGGGCCGGATCATGCCCGGCCTCCACCGGGACGTGTTCTCCCCCGAGAAGTCCTTCTTCGAGTACCTGCGCATCGAGCAGACCGAGGCGGGGATCGCCTACCTGGCCAGCCCCCGGGGAGCGCCGCCGACTCCCTTCCGCCTGACCGAGGTCGAGGAGGGCTTCGCCGCCTTCACCAATCCCGAGCACGACTTCCCCCAGCGTATCGAGTACCGGCTGGAAGGGGAGCAACTCTGCGCGCGGATCGAGGGGCCGGGCAAGGACGGCGCGACCCGCAGCAGCCGCTGGTGTTGGGAACGGGTGCGTTGAAGCCGAACGATCCAAGGGTCGCCCAGGTGCTGGCCCGCTTCATCGACCACACCGATCTCCGGCCGGAGGCGACCGCCGCAGATATCCACCGGCTGTGCGTCGAAGGGAAGAAGGTCCACTGCAAGGCGGTCTGTGTCGCCGGTGGCTGGGTGCAGCACGCGGTGAACTGCCTCGACGGGGAGGGGCCGAAGCTGGCCAGCGTCGTCGGTTTCCCTCACGGCAACACGAGCCTCACGGCGCGGGTTCACGAGGCGAAGCTTGCGGTGATCACCGGCGCCGATGAGCTGGACCTGGTGATCGCGCTCGGTCAGTTGAAGTCGGGACGCTTCGACGCGGTCGAGGAGGACATTCGCGAGGTGGTCGAGGCGGCGCGGGCCAGCGGAGAGATCCTGGTCAAGGTGATCCTCGAGACCGCGGCGTTGACCGAGGATGAGAAGAAGCGGGCGTGTGAACTGGTCGAGATGGCCGAGGCGGACTACGTCAAGACATCGACCGGCTTCGGCCCCGGTGGGGCGACGGTGGAGGATGTGCGGCTGCTGCGCGAGTGCGTCGGTGATCGTCTCGGCGTCAAGGCTTCGGGCGGCATCCGCGACCGCGCCACGGCGCTGGCGATGAT
>CAZBZH010000389.1:0-4774 GCA_964496265.1 uncultured Acidobacteriota bacterium
CGTTGTTTTGGGTGAGGTGACACCCATTGGCCAAACGGCAACGGTTTCGCAACCGAGCGGGCTATGGGACTGTGTCAAATAGATCTCCGATAACTTGATCCTCTCGCGAAAGCGCGACTAGACTGAGTCGTTCAACGCGCGCCACGTCACGGGTGGAGGGAGCGATGCAGGCGGTAGCCGGGCAGTTGATCGCACACTATCGCCTGATCGAACCGATCGGCGAGCGGCGCGGCGGTGCGCTCTGGCGCGCCGAGGACACCACCGGCGGGCGTGAGGTCTTTCTCGAGATCATCGCCGCCGACGCGATCGCCGAAGGGCGGCGCATGCGCCTGGTCCGCGAGTTGAACGCGGTCCGCGAGGCGCGCCACCCCTTCTTCGAGGCGACCCTCGAGGTACGCACCGATCTTCCCGGCGGCATCGCCGTCGTGCGCGAGCCGGTGGTCGGCGTCACCCTGGCAGCCTGGGCCGACGCCGAGCGCCGTCCGCTGGCGGAGTTGTTGCGGGTCGCGATGGAAGCCGCCGAGGCGGTTTCGGCGCTGCACGCGGCGGGGCTGTGCCACGGGGATCTGCGCGCCGAACGCATTCGGGTCTCGCCCAGCGGCCACATCAAGCTGACCGGTCTCGGCACCTGGCCGCTGGCGGTGGGCGAGGTCGCCGACGATGACGACGCCATGCGGGCCGCCGACGTGGCGACCCTCGGTGAGGTGTTGCGCGCGTTCTTGCCTGCCGACGGCAAGGGGACCGGCATCTCCGAATCTCTCGCCGACGTGTTGCGGCGCACCTCCCTCGCCGCACCGGGGGAGCGACCACGAGCGGCGGAGATCTCGGCGGCGCTGGATGCCGCGGCGTTGGGCGAGGACGATCTGCGCCGGGCAAGGGCCCGGGTCGATCCTTCGACCGGCCGCCTGCGCATCCTGCTCGGCGTGGCGGCGTTGGCGTTGGTCGGTGCGGTCGGCGCCTTCGCGGTCTGGCGCCAACTGGACGTACCGTCCCGGGGCGGCGGGGGAGCCGGCTACGATCTGGCGATCCTGCCGCTGGTCGATGCGCGCGCCGGCACCCTGCAACACGACCACGCCCGTGAGCTTGCCCGGCGGTTGAGCGAGATGGCGAGCCCCGCGAGGGTGCAGCCCGACGCTCAGGTGGAGCGCGCGCTTTCCCGCGGCAGCGCCCAGCCGGCGGTGGACTGGATCAGCCCCCAGGCGGACTACACCCTGCGCTGGATGACCGGGGACCATTCGACGGTGGAGCCGGCCGTTCAGGTCAGCCTGCTGGGCGGCGATGGGAGCCTGCAGCAGGCCTTCGGCTATCCGCTGCACGGAGACGGAACGGTTCCCGATGGACTGGAGGGCAAGGTCGCCTCGGATGTCGAGGCCTTCCTGTTTTCGGTGCATTCTTCGACCGCCCGTTTCCAGCGTAGCTACAAGCAGCTGCGCAGCGCGCCGATGACCTGGTCGCCACGGGCGGCCCAACTGTTCGTGCGGGCAATCACCGCCCGCCATCAGGGCAAGGAATGGACCGCACTCGACGCCGTCGACGAGGCGCTCTCGCTGGACGGTGAGTTCGCCCAGGCGCGGCGGCTGCGGAGCCAGCTGCTGGAACAGCTTCAGTGGCCCTACGAGGGTTCGGTGATGCGCCGCCGCGAAGTCGCTCGCGCTCTGGCGGCGCGCAACCGGCTCGAGCCGTGGGAGCTCGAACTGGTCGAGCGGGAGTCGAGATATCTGGAGAGCGGCCCCGATCCGGCGCTGGGTCTGCTCGATCCCGCGCTGACCGAGTCCCTCGGCAGACAGGCTCGGCTGGAGTCCCACGGCTTGGCGCTCCAGTACCGGGGCGAGATCGAGAACCGCATCGATCTGGTCATCGCCTCGCTGGTGGAGAATCCCGAGCCGGACTATCTCTGGATCTGGCTGGCCCGGGCCCTACTCGATTCCGATCGGAGCCTGGCCGTCAACCTCGAGCGGGTCGCGCCGTTGACCGCCGCCCACCCGGGGAATCCGCTGCCCCTGGTGCTCGAGGCCTCGCTGCGTATGCAAGAGCGCGGTGGCCGTGCCCAGGCGGATTCGCTCCTTTCCAGGGCCCGTGAACTCGGCGGCGGCCTGTGGGTCCCGCGGCTGGGTTGGTGGGTCGCGTATCTCGAGATCTCCGCGGGACGTTGGGACCGGGCCGAGTTCGTGCTGAATGAGGCGCTGGCTGTCGCCTCGTCGGGGGACGCGACCTCCGGGGGAGACGAGGACCCGCGGCTCTACGCGGGCCTGTTCGAGGTGTATCTGGCCACCGGCCGCCTCGGCGACGCCGGCGATGTCCTGGGTATCTATCGGCGGCGCCTGCCGGGGAACCCCTGGGCCGATCTGGCCCAGGCCCGGCTGCAGCAGCAGCAGGGGGACGGGGTGGCCACTCTGGCCGCCCTGGACACCGCCATCGAGCGGGATCCCGCCTACCAGGACGCCCGTTTCGCCCGGGCCGAGGCGTTGATGGCCGCCGGGGAGTACCCGCGTGCACTGGAAGACTTCAGGATTTACGTTCAACAGGTCGAGCGTGCGGGAAGCGACCCGAGGCTGGACCGGGCACAGCGTGCGATCCGTACCCTGAGCGCCCGGCTCGGCTGAGGCTGGGGCCTCCCGCGAGGAGGTTCCGTCTTGAGTCTTCCCGAAGTCGATGCTCCCGGGCGCCATGTGCGCACCGGCACTCCCGTCCAGGCCGAGTTCGGCGGGACCCGTTTCACCGCCAAGGAGTGCATCGCCGACCTGTCCCAGGCCGGGGTGTTCCTGCCGACGGAATTGATCGTGGAGCCCCGGACCGAGGGGACGCTGACCTTCCGCGCGACCCGTTACGAGGAGCCCTTCACCGTGCGCGCCGAGGTGGCCGTGGCCTTCCCTCCCGGGAACGCGGTCTACGGAGGTGAGCCCGGTCTGGGGGTGATGCTCAAGGACCTCACGCCGACGCTGCGCGATCGACTGGACCGCATGGTCGACGGGACCCGTGACGGCTCGATTGTCGAGTCGATTCGCCGGGCGGTGCGGGAAGGGACCAAGTCCCTGGAGCAGCAGCTTCGCGGACGTCCGACCGATCAGAAGCTGATGCTGGCCATGCAGGCCGAGGGCCCGGAGATCGACGCGCTGCTCAAGGACGGCAACCCGGTGGTCGTGACCCGGCTGTTGCAGAACCCGCGGCTACAGATTCCCCACGTGCGGGCGATGACCCGGGACGCGCGGTTGACCACGCCGATTCTGCTGGCGGTGGGAAAGAAGCGGGAGTGGATCGAGGATGACGAGATCCTGTTCAACTTCTGCAAGCATCCGAAGGCGCCTCGTCATGAGGTCAAACGGCGGATCGTCAACCTGTCGCTGCCGAAGATTCGCGAACTGATCCTCGCACCCGGCGTACATCCCGAGGTGCGAGCCGAGGCCAAGAAGTTCAGCCGAGGGCGCTGATCCGTTCGGTCAGCTTGCCCCGCAGCCGTCCGAGAATGCTGCGTTTGCTCTGAGCTTCCCGCTCCAGGCGGTCCCGGCGGATCTCTTCCAGTCGCTCGTCGCCGTAGGCCAGTTTGATCTTGGCCGGCTTAGTGGTCTCGATGTGCCACCCGGCCCAACGGAAAGTCTGACCGGATTCGTTCCAGGCTTCGTTTCGCTGTCGCATCGGTTCGTCTCCTGGGCGCCCGGCTGGGGCTGCCGTTTCGAAGTCGATACCGATGTACGAGGCGAAACGAACCGTTCGCAACGGCGGTTTCCGTCATCGCGACCGGGTGGGGCGGGGGAGAGGCGTTCTTGTCGCGCTCTTCCGGCGGCTCACCGCTGCCGATCACGACCTCGTTATCGTGACCGGCAGGGTGAGCTGCAGCCGGCGGAATTGCCGGCTGCTTAGGAGGGGCGGATCAGTGGGTTTCCTTGACCCGGGGCTTGACCTCGCGGAGCACCCGGCGCTTCAGCCCCGGGGCGTTCTCCTTGTCGCGGGCGGCCCACATGCTGCGCACCTGGATGCGGTAGCGGTCGGTCTCGGCGGAGAGGGGGGTGCCGTCCTGGAGGTGCCGGCGTAGCGCGCCCTCGCCTCCGTTGTAGGCGGCGGCCAGCCATTCGACCTGCTCCAGCGGGTCGCTGCTGACGAACTCCTGCTGGTGTTTGGCCAGATACCAGGCGGCCAGATCGATATTGGTTTGCGGGTCGGCCAGTTGGCCCGGTTCCAACGTCATGCCCCGCTTGTGGGCGATGATCTTGGCCGTCGACGGCAGCACCTGCATGATGCCGGTGGCCCCCAGCGAGCTGACCGCGTCGGGGTTGCCCTTGGATTCGAGCAGGGCCATGATCGCCAGCAGTTCGGCGTCGACGCCATGTTCGGCGGCAGCTTGTTCAAACAGCGGGTTCCAGCGGGCGACCGATTCGGGTAGCCAGGGGATGTCGATCTCCTGGGCCAGCGGCGTGGCCACCAGGGTGCCTGCGAGCAGCACGGCGGCAAAGCCGCCTGCCAGCAGCAGGGGAGCGAAGGGGCCGGCCGGAGCCGGACGATCGTCTCGAGTCAGTCGGAGCAGTCGGGACATCAGGTTTCCTCCGTGGGCGGCGACCGCCAGGGTCGGTCCGTCCGAGCGAGAAGCTTCGAGGGCCGCGAGGGCCCGGGCGTAGACCTGCCGGTTGCCTAGGATGTCCACGGCGAGGTCGTCCGTGCCGTGGGCCGACATGAGGATCATCGGGACGCCCGGAAGCTGGCGCGTGATCTGAGGCAGCAGGTCGAAGCCGTCGAGCCCCGGCATGCGCAGGTCGCAGAGCACGACGTCCACGGGCGAGGT
>CAZBZH010000390.1:0-4760 GCA_964496265.1 uncultured Acidobacteriota bacterium
GCCGCCTCGGCCTTGACCTGTTCGAGGATCGTGCGGTGCCCGCGATGCACGCCGTCGTAGTTTCCGATCGTGGCCACGACCGGTCCGGCGTTATCGGGGCAACCGTCGAATCCGTTCCAGATGTCCATCCGCTCCTCGGCGCGGCCGGCGGCCGCGGCAGGGCCTCCACGAGGCCCCATTCAGATCGGTTCGGTCAGATCAGGTTCAGATACAGCACCAGCTGCAAGACCAGATTGGCGTAGACACCCGCCATCAGGTCGTCAGCCATGATACCAAGCCCGCCGTGAAGCCTCTCGAACTGGCGGGCCGGCGGCGGTTTGACGATATCGAACAGCCGGAACAGCAGAAAGCCGGCGATCAGGGTCCACGGCGTGATCGGCACGAACAGCAGGGTCACCATCTGGCCGGCGATCTCGTCGGCGACCACCCGCCCGGGGTCTTCCTGGCCCCAGGCCCGGGAGGCCCGCTCGGCGGCCCAGATGCCCACCAGGGTCGCGACGACGGTGCCCGCCACGGCGGGGATCCAGCCCAGCGGGTTGAGCAGCGCGATGAACAGCAGGCCGGGCAGGGAACCGAAGGTCCCCGAGGCGATCGGGGCGTAGCCGGTGCCGAAGCCGGTGGCGATCACCAGGCAGAGCAGGCCCGGCGATGACGACTCACGCTGCGCCAACGATCCGTCCCACCAGGTCGTAGCCCAGCACTTCGGTCAACTCGACGTTGACGAACACACCGGGGCGGGCCACGCCGTCGTTGATCAGCACCTGGCCGTCGACATCCATCGCCTGGCCTCGCATGCGGCCGACCAGCAGGTGGTCGGTGTCCGGGTGGGCGCCCTCGACCAGCACCTCGACGGTGCGGCCGACCCGCTCGGCGTTGCGCTCGGCGGCAATCGACTGCTGCAGTTCCATCAGCCGGTCCCGCCGTTCGGCCTTGAGCTCGGCGGGCACGTCGTCGGCCAGCTCCGCCGCCCGGGTGCCTCCCTCATGGGAGTAGAGGAACACGCCGAGGTGATCGAAGCGTGCGTCGCGGACGAAGGACATCAGCGACTCGAACTCCTCGTCGGTCTCTCCGGGGAAGCCGACGATGAAGGTACTGCGCATCACCGCCTCGGGCATCGCGTCGCGGAAGCGTCCGAGCAGCTCCAGGTGGCTGTCGCCCGAGCCACCCCGGCGCATGCGCTTGAGCATCTCGGGGTGGGCGTGCTGCAGCGGCATGTCGACGTACTTGAGCACCCGGGGCCGTTCGGCCATGGTGCGGATCAGCCGCTCGGTCACGGTGTTGGGGTACAGGTAGTGCAGCCGGATCCAGCGCAGGGCGTCGACGCCGTCGAGGGCCTCGAGTAGCCGGGCCAGGCCCTCCTTCTCGCCGCGGTCCCGGCCGAAGTGGCTGGAGTCCTGGGCGATCAGGTTGATCTCCCGGGTGCCGTCGTCGGCCAGCCTCTCGGCCTCGGCGACGATGCTCTCGATGGTGCGGGAACGGAAACCGCCGCGGAAGTTGGGGATCGCGCAGAACGAACAGGTATGGTCGCAACCCTCGGCGATCTTGACGTAGGCCGACCAGTTGGCGGTGGCTCGCCGCCGGGGCGCGTTGTGATCGTAGAGGTAGGTCGAGCGGCCCCAGCCGCTGTCATCGAGCACCGCCGGTTCGTCGCCGACGGTCTCGGCAGGGGCTCCGGCCGCGGAGGGCTCGGCGGGCAAGACCCGCAGGGGATCGGCGGCGGCGGGGGACGCCGGACGCGCCTCCGCTGCGGAACGGGGTACCGCTCCCGCCTCGATCACCACCTGCTCCAGTTGGTCGAGCCCGACGAAGGCGTCGACCTCGGGCAGGCTCTTTTTCAGTTCGTCGGCGTAGCGCTGGACCATGCAGCCGGCGACCACCAACCGCTTCAGCCGTCCGCTCTTCTTCAGTTCGGCCGCGTCGATGATCGTGTTGACCGACTCTTCCCGGGCCGCGTCGATGAAGCCGCAGGTGTTGACCACGATCACGTCCGCCTCGGCCGGATCCTGCACGAAGGCGCAGCCCGCCCGGTCCAGGTGCCCGAGCATCACCTCGGAATCGACCAGGTTCTTGGCGCAGCCCAGGCTGATCATGCCGATGCGAATCGGTTCGCGTTCGGTCTGGGATCCGGCGCTCATCGCGACGAAGGGCTCACGGGTAGAGGCGGTGGATCTGGCGCGGGTAGGGGATCGTCTCCCGCAGGTGCGGGATCCCACACAGCCAGGTCACACAGCGCTCGATGCCCATGCCGAAGCCCGAGTGAGGCACCGACCCGTACTTACGGATATCCAGGTACCACTGGAACGCCTCGACAGGCAGGTCGTGGGCCTTGATCCGCTCGAGCAGCAGGTCGTGATCGTGGACGCGCTGGGAGCCGCCGATGATCTCGCCGTAGCCCTCGGGGGCCAGCACGTCGACACCCAGCGCCTTGCTCGGGTCGTCGGCGTCGGGCTGCATGTAGAACGATTTGATCTCGGCGGGCCAGTGGGTGACCATCACCGGCTGATCGAAGCGCTCGGTCAGCAGCGTCTCGTCCAGGGCGCCGAAGTCGCTGCCGTTCTCGAACAGCGGCGCGCCGGCTTCCTTCATCTTGGCCTGGGACTCGGGCTCCATCAGGATCTTGGCCGCCTCGTCGTAGGTGATCCGCGGGAAGGGCACCTTGACCCGCTCGAGGCTGGTGGTGTCCCGCTCGAGGATCTTCAGCGGCTCGGCGCAGCGGTCGAGGACCCGGCCCACGATGTAGCTGATGAAGTCCTCGGCCAATTCCAGCAGCTGCGGCAGCTCCATGAAGGCGACCTCGGGCTCGACCATCCAGAACTCGGTGAGGTGGCGGCGGGTCTTGGACTTCTCGGCGCGGAAGGTCGGGCCGAAGCAGTAGACCTTGCCGAAGGCCATGCACGCCGGCTCGAGATAGAGCTGCCCCGACTGGGCCAGGTAGGCCGTGGTGTCGAAGTAGGGGGTCTCGAACAGGGTGGTGGTGCCCTCGCAGGCGGCGGGGGTCAGGATCGGTGAGTCGATCAGCACGAACCCACGCTCGTAGAAGAAGTCCCGGCAGGACTGCACCACCTCGTTGCGCACCCGCAGCACCGCCTGGGGCGTGCGCGAACGCAGGTAGAGGTGACGGTTGTCGAACAGGAACTCGACGCCGTGTTCCTTGGGCTGGATCGGGTACTCACCGGCCTCGTGGATCACCTGCAGATCGACGATGCTCAGCTCGTAGCCGCCGGGCGCCCGCTCGTCGGCCCGCACCTTGCCGGTAATCGTCAGGGACGATTCCAGCGGCAGGCGGTCGCACTGTTCGAACAGTTCTTCGGAGACGTCCTTCTTGAAGGCGATGCACTGGAGATAGCCGGTTCCGTCGCGCAAGATCAGGAACTTGATCTTGCCCGAGGAGCGCTTCTGGTAGAGCCAGCCCTTGAGGACGACCTGCTCATCGACGTGCTGAGCAAGCTCGCCGATGTAGACGAAGTCGCGTTTCACGTTGTTATCCTGCCTCTTCTTCCTTGCGCTTCTTGTACTCGGCGACGATCTTCTCGCGGACCATCGCCGGGGCCTCGTCGTAGTGGTCGAATTCCATGTGGTAGGTGCCCCTGTCCGAGGTCACCGACTTGAGGGTCGACGCGTAGTCCAGCATCTCGGCCAGCGGCACCTGGGCGCGGATGATCTGCTCGCCACCCTGGGCCTCCATGCCCTGGGGCTTACCCCGGCGGGAGCTCAGGTCGCCCATGATGTCGCCCATGCATTCCTCGGGAGCGGTGATCTCCACGTTCATCACCGGTTCGAGGATCGTCGGCCGGACGCTCTTCATGCATTCCTGGAACGCCAGGGAACCCGCGATCTTGAACGCCATCTCCGAGGAGTCGACGTTGTGGTACTTGCCGTCGACCAGGGTCACCCGGAAGTCGATCAGCGGGTTGCCCGAGAGCACGCCGCGCTCGGCCGCCTCGGCGATGCCTTTCTCGACGGCGGGGCGGTAATTCTGGGGGATCGAGCCGCCGAAGATCTTGTCGACGAACTCGAAGCCCTTGCCCCGGGGCAGCGGCTCCATGTGGATCACACAGACGCCGAACTGGCCGCGGCCGCCACTCTGTTTCTTGTGCTTCCCTTCGACGTTCTCCACGCTGCGGGTGATCGTCTCGAGGTAGGGCACCTTGGGCGGATGCAGGATCGCCTCGGCGCCGAATTTGCGCTTCATCTTGGCCAGGTTGACCTCGACGTGGACCTGCCCGCTACCGGAGACCAGCAGCTCGTTGGTCTGGGGGTCGCGGCTGATCTTGAGCATCGGATCTTCCTCGGCCAGACGCAACAGCGCCGAGTTGATCTTCTCTTCATCGCCCTTGGACTTGCCCTCCACGGCGAAGGAAATCGCCGGCTCGGGGAAGTTGATCACCGGGTACGTGATCGGGTCGCTGGACGCCGCCAGGGTGTCGCAGGTCTGAGTGTCCTTGAGCTTGGGCACGGCGCCGATGTCGCCGGCGCGCAACTCGTCGATGTTTTGCAGGTCCTTGCCCTGGATCAGGGACGCGGCGCCCATGCGTTCGCTACTGTCCCGCTGCATGTTGTTCAGGGTGGTGTCGCTCTTGATCGTGCCGGTCATCACCCGGAACAGCGACAGCCGGCCGGCGAAGGGGTCGGCGATGGTCTTGAACACGAACACCGACGCGGGTTGGTCCGAGGACACCGGGCGGCTGACCGGTCCGCCGTCGGCGTCGGTGCCCGAGACCTCACCCCGTTGATCGGGGCTGGGCACCAGGTCGACGACG
>CAZBZH010000391.1:0-4757 GCA_964496265.1 uncultured Acidobacteriota bacterium
TGGTCGGAGCGAAGACGGTCCAGTCACCACCTTCGTCGAGGGTCTCGGCCAGACCGGCCTTGAGCACGGCGTCGACCAGCGTCGAGAGCGACGGAGTCGCCAGGGCGAGGTCGACGATGCTCTCGTCGGCGGTCACGGCCTGGTCCAGCGGGGAGTTGGCGACCGGCGCGAGGCCGGGGCCGAGCAGCGGGGCACGGAAGCGAGCCTCGGCGGGCACGGCCAGGGCCAGGGTCATCAAGCAGGTCAGCGCGGTTGCGGCGATACGTCCTTTGTAGCGGTGCATTGGGGGGTTCCTCCTCACGGGTGTTTCGTTCCGACCCTGGACGCCCTGCCCAGGATCTGTTCGTAGCTTGTCTAGGACATGATTTTCGCGAGTCCCCGGGATGTGGATGCACCGGATGCGAAAAAAAATGGAAATCCCCGAATCGGAGTCCAACCAGGACCCCGGAAACAGGCAGATCAGGGCGTTTTCGGGCTTATTTAAACGTTTTCGAACGATAGGGGGCTACTGGGCACCGACCCCATGTTTCTTGGCGATCTTGTCCAGCTTTCGGCGGTAGCTGCCGGGGCCCCGGTAGCCGCTCATCCGCTCGACGACGGTCCCGTCGGCCCGGGCGATGACGATGGTCGGGTAGGACTTGATGTCGTAGCGATCGGCAAGTTCGACCCCCGATAGTCCGCCAGGCCCCTTCCGGCCGGACTCGCAGTCCACCTGGACCGGGACGTAGGCGGCATCGATCGATTCGGCGACCCGGGCGTCATGGAAGGTGACGGCGTCCATCTTCTTGCAGGGACCGCACCATTCGGCGAAGAAATCGATCATCACCAGCTTGTTCTCCGCCTCGGCCCGGTCCAGGGCCACCTCGTAGGGCACCCATTGGAAGGGGCGGGGGCCCGACGGAGTCGGCACGTAGAGCTGGGTGAACAGCATCCAGACCAGGAACGCCCCGGCGCCCACGGTGAAGGCTCGCTCGAGCCAGACCTTGCGGGCACTGCGGGGAGCGGCGACGTCGATTTCGGCCATGTCAGCGAGTTCTCCACCGTTCGCGAGGGCCTCCGCCCCCGGCGTCTGTATCGATTCAAACACAGACCGGGCGGGATTTCTTCCCGTGGGCTCCCGGGCCGGCGACGGGCGGCTTGCCGGTTGCGAGCGCCGGGCCGGGCTAGTCCAACAGGTGGGGCTAGTCCAACAGGTGGGGCAGGATGTCCCGCAGGTCGCCGGTGTCGACGACCACGTCCGCCTTGGCCACCAGCTCATCGCTCTTGGGACAGAAGGCGATGCTGAAACCGGCGGCGTCGGCGATCCAGACGTCGTTGCCCGAGTCTCCGACGTAGGCGCAGCGGGAGAGCGGAATCTCCTCACGGAGCGCCACCGCGCGCAGCGCCGTCTCCTTGCCCTGCATGTCGAAGGGGGTCGCCTGCCAGTGGCTGATCTTGCCCTCGTCGTCGAAGCCGATGTGGTTGCAGTAGACCTCGGCGAAGGGGTGCTCGGGCAGCAGGGTGTGGAGCATCAGATCCAGGGTGCCCGAGATCACGATCAGCCGGGCGCCGGTGCCTGACAGCGCGTTGAGCATCTCCCGGGTGCCCGGGATCAGCTCCAGCGGGGCGAAGCCCTCGATCATGTCGCTCCGGGTGGCACCGGCGTCCCGCCAGCCGGTGACGTCCATCTCGACCCAGTCGGCATAGGAAATCTTGCCCGCCAGGTAATCGGCGTAGCGCTGCTTGTTGACCTCGCCGGTGCCGATGTAGCGCTTGTTCAGCACTTCCCAGACAGTCCAGTTGTCGGGATGCCGGACCAGGGTGCCGTCGATGTCGAAGGCGATCAGATCGAAGCGGCTCAAGGTCCGATCAGGCCTCGACCGCCGCGATGACCAGCAGCGGACCGGCCGAGACCACCACGCCACCCTTCTTCTCGCGGGTGATGGCGAAGACCGCCGGGTTATCCACGGCGAGCTTCGAATCGATCGGGATGACCGCCTCGCCGGCTCCCACGGGCATGTCGAACACGCCGCCGTCGACCGGGTGCGTGTCCACCTCCGGATCCACGATCCAGAGCTGGTACTGGTCGTCGCTGTCGGCGATGGCCGGCAGGCCCTTGAGGCGCATGTAGCCGCGCTGCTCGGCATCGCTCCAGACCACGTCGCCGGTCACCTCTTCGTAGCCTTCGACTGTCGGCGGGGCCCAGGCGACGGTGATCGCATCGTCGGCCCGATCCAGCAGGGACTGGCGCTCTTCGGCAGCCGTGGGAGGCGCCGGGGGCGTGACGTCGGCGATCACGGCCGGATCGTCAGCCGGGGTATCCGGTCCGCCGATGGGCCAGGGCACGAAGGCCAGGGCCAGCGCGGCAGCCACCGCCCAGCCCAGCCAGGTCATCGGATTGAAGCCCTTGTCGCTCTTGGTCTCGCCGGCCTCCCGGGACGGGAAGGGCACCACGTCGGGGGTTGCAGCGGGCTTGGCCCGGCCGACGAACTCGGCGGACTGGGTCATGATCCTGGCCCGCAGATCCGAGGGCAGGGCGTCGGCGCCACCGGCGCGGCGCTGGATGGCCAGATCGGCGGCAGCCGCGGCCAGCTCCAGTTCTTCCTCGCTGAACTCGTCCTGCGCGGCGAGCATCGGATCCAGCTCGCGCAGTTCATCGGAATCGAGCCCTTCGGTAGCGCGGGCGGCCATCAGGTCGAGAAGGCGATCGCGGTTCATCGCATGGCCTCCCCGCCGATGCCGCTTCGGGATGCGGTCATGGCGTCACGAATCCTCAGGAGCCCCCTTCGGATATGTGTCTTGACGGTACCGAGAGGCAATCCGAGCTTCTCGGAGATGATCTGGTGGCTGTATCCGTAATAGACCGAGAGCCGGATCGCTTCCCGCTGCTCGGGCTTCAGTTCTTCCATCAGCTTCTCGGCCCGTTCGGCCTCGTCCACCGTCTCGATGGCGACACCGGCCGGTGCCTCGCTGACCTCGACCGCCTTGTCCAGTTCCTCGGTGGTCGGCTGGCGCTTGCTCTTGCGCAGCCGGTCGATCAGACGCCGACGGGCGATCATCGCCACGAAGGTCGTCTCCGACGCCTTGCTCTCATCGTAGCGGCCGGCGTTGGACCACAGTTCGATGAAGATTTCCTGGACCGCGTCTTCCGCCTCGGCCCGGTTGCGCGTGAAGCGGTGGGCGAGAGACCACACCAGATCGCCGTAGCGATCCAGTACGGCAGATACCGCCGCCTGATCTCCCTGGGCTACTCGGCTCAATAGCGCGTCATTCACGGACAATGGGCTTTCTTCGGCAAAACCTGACCTGGAGGCGGATTCTACCTCATTTCTGCCGCCGGCCCACCGCCGTGGGGCGGGACGGCCGGTCTGCACCGGATGCGGCCGGGCGGGAGTCCACCCGTCGCCGGGCGACGTCGCGTGTTCTCCCTGCCAGGCCATCATCCAGTCCTTTCGTTCAGTAGCCGCGTTCGGATTCAGCGGCGAGAGGCGTGCATCGCCGGGGCCATCATGTCCTCCAGCGTGTCGTCCAGGGCATAGCGCAGGATCCAGGCCTGCTCGCGGGCATCGTGCTCCGAGGCGGCCTCGGCCAGGGCATGCTCCAGGCGCTCGACCGAGCGGCCGGAGAGCTCATAGTTGCCGGCGATCAGGCTGCGGGCGGCGATCTCGTAGACCGCGCGGCAGGCCTCGGGCTGGTCGCGGTTGTACAGCGGCACGCCGCGGTCGATCGCCAGGCGGATGATCTCGGTCGCCTCGTTGCCGGCGGGGGCAAGGGAGGCGGCGTCGAAGTTCGGCGGAAGCAGGACGGCGTCGATCACGTGGATCACGCCGTTCTCGGCGAAGACGTCGGTGGCGGTGACGTTGGCCGAACCGATGCGAACACCTCGCTTGATGTCGATCTCGGCACGCTGGCCGTTGAGCGTCTTGACCGAGCGCAGGTTGGTTACGTCCTCGGCGGTCAGCCGTCCACTGGCCACGTGGTAGGTCAGGATGTCGACTAGCTTCTGCTTGTTCTGCGGCTCGAGCAGGCTGGCCACGACGCCGGCGGGCAGCGCGGCGAAGGCGTCATCGGTCGGCGCGAAGACGGTGAAGGGGCCGTCTCCCTTGAGGGTCTCGACCAGGCCGGCGGCCTGCACGGCGGCGACCAGGGTGTCGAAGGAACCGGCCGACACGGCGGTGTCCACGATGTCCGGCTGCGACTTGCTGCTGCAGGAGCCGGACCATGCGGGGAGGGAGGCCGCGACGATCAGGAGAGCCGCGGGAATGATGAGATGCCGGAGGCGAGGGGTTCGGATCATGTCGATCTCCTTTGGGCTTGAGCACGCGTCTTGCGCGATCGCCCTGGAGTTCGCCTCGATTCGGATCCCGGATTCAGTCTTTCGGTTTTGAAGCCGGTCTTTTCGGCGGGTGAATCCAACCGTTCGCTTGCGGCGAAGACAGCGACGAGAAGCAAGACGAGGGTGCCGACAACCAGGGTCCAACTTCGGAGCCGGCACCCCCCGGTGACGGGGAAGCAAACGAGCCCCGCTTCCCCTTCGCCGGGTTTTCTCGCTCTCGCCTACCGGCCGTCAGTTCTGACCGCCATCGTCCTTCTTGTCTTCCTTGTCTTCCTTGTCCTGCTCCCGGTCGAGCAGTTTCTGGGCCTCCTTGCCCAGCAGGTCCTTGAGCGATCCTTCCAGGCCACGCTTCTCGGCTTCCTTCTTGAGCAGCCCTTCGAGCAGGCCACCGGCGCTGTCGTCGCTCGATACCCCGAGCTTGCCGGCGAGCAGGCTGGCCAGG
>CAZBZH010000392.1:0-4753 GCA_964496265.1 uncultured Acidobacteriota bacterium
CGACGAGCTGGTCGACTCCAGCGTGCCCTTGGCCGGGATCACGATGGACAGATCCCCGACGGTGGCGGGGACGCCGACGGTCTTGCGCGGTTCGGCGTCGCCGAGGAGGCCGCAGCCGGTCAAACCGAGCGGCATCGTCAGACCGAGCAGCAAGGTCAGGCCGAGGGGGCGGAGGATCCCGGTCCGGTTCGTGCGTCGCTTTCTCACGCCCGGTCGCCCGCTTCCAGCAGCACCCGTTCGCCCTCTTCCAGGCCCTCGACCACCACGACCCGCCGGTCGTTGCGCGGTCCCAGCTCGACCGGGCGCCGTTCCCGGCTGCCGCCCCGCTGGACCCAGACCCAGGTGCCCTCGTCGGAGCTGCGAACGGCTTCCAGCGGAATGGTCAGCCGGTCGGGGAGGGAGGCGGTGCGTACCTCGACCTGGACGCCCATGCCGGGACGGAGCACATCGCCGTCGACCTCATCGAGGGGCATGAACACGTCGAAGACCTTGCTGCGGTCCTGGGCCGAACGTTCCCGCACGATGCGCCCGATCTCCTCGACCCGGGATTCGAGCCGCATGCCGGGCACGGCGTCGACCTGGATCTCGGCGGCCTGGCCCACGTCGACCCGGGCGGCGTCGACCTCGAGCACGCTGGCCTCGACCCGCAGGGTGGAGACGTCGGCGATCTTCATGATCTTGGCCAGCATCCAGACCCCCTCGCCGATCTCCCAGCGGTCGCCCCCTTGCTTGGGCATGTAGACCACCAGGCCCGAGACCGGGGCGCGGATCGAGAACTTGGACTTGGCCGTCTCGTTGTAGTCGATCTTGGTTTGCTCGTAGTTGCGTTTGACGTCGAGCAACTCCAGTTTGGAGTCGACCAGATCGCTCTCGAACTCGATCTTCTCCGAGAGGAAGTCGACCCGCCGGGAAGCCAGCCGTTCCTGGAGCCGGGTCCGTTCCACCTCGAGATCCGAGACCATCCCCTCAGGCAGGGACAGATCGAGGTTGACGGTCTTGAGTTCCCCTTCGGCCTTGGTCAGGTCCAGGCGCAGCTGGCGCAGGTCGACGTCCAGGTTGCGCTTTTCCTTCTCTTTTTCCTGCTCGGTGGTTTCCAGCGCGGCGCGGTGGTTGCGCAGCCGGTCCTCGATCTCGGTGGCGTCGAAGCGGGCGACCACGTCGCCCTCCTTGACGTAGCTCCCCTCGGGGATCATCCAGGAGAGGTTGTACTCCCAGAAGCCCTGGATCGACGGCGGGCCGATCTCGTAGGCGACCTCCGCTTCCAGCGTGCCGGTGGCCTGAACCCGGGTCACCAGCTCTCCACGTTCCACCCGGGCGCTGCGGCTGCCGGCGGATGCGTCCGACGAACGCAGGGCCAGGAAGGCCGCGGCGCCGACGACGGCGATCAGGGCGATGGCGATCTTGATCCGGCTCATCCTTCACTCCGCTTTCCGGGCGTTCCCGCCGAGGGCCGTTTGCCCTGGAGGTCGAGGAACTCCTCCTCGGTGATCAGGTAGTGCTCTTCGTTGCGCGCCACCGGATGGATTTCGCGATTGGTCCCGGCGAGCCAGTAGCCCCCCTTGGAGAGCACGACCATCCCCCGGGGGACGAGGGGAGCGTCGGTGCGGTCTTCCAGCACCAGCTGGCCCAGGGCGGACATGCCCGGTTTCATCTCGCCGACCCAGGTCTCCTCGAGGTTGGCCACCACCTTGAACATGGCGATGCGGGATTGGGGATCCCGTTTGACCGCCATCGAGGGAACCCGCTGGATCTCGCCGTTCAGTTCGCGGCCGGGGAAGGCGTCGAGGGCGACGCGGATCGGCATCCCCGGCTCGAGCAGGGGAGCGTCCACCTCGTTGACCCAGAAGGCGACCTGCATCTCCGACAGGTCGGGGAGCTGCATGATCTGCTGGCCGGGCCAGCAGGAATCGCCCTCCTGGAAGCGCAGGGTGGTCTGCGGCCGCTTGGCGTAGACCACCAGGCCCCGGGCGGGGGCCTGGATCGAGAGCAGATCCAGATCGGAGTTGGCGGAGATCAGATCCTTGCGCAGCTTGTCCCGGTCGATCTCGAGCACCTCGACCTGGGCTTCGCCCCGGCGTCGGGTCAGATCGATCCGCGCCTTGGTCTCTTCCAGTTCCCGGGTGGCCTTCTCCAGGGCCAGCTGACGCTCGGCGTACTCCTTGGCCGAGACCACCACCGGGTCGATCGAGGCCTCGAGTTTGTCCCGGTCGTAGGTGTAGCGGGCTTCGGCCAGCTCGATCTCCAGGTCCTTGAGGGTGCTGGCCAGTTCATTGCGGGTCGAGACGATCTGGGTTTCGGCCTCGAGGATCTGGATCTCGAGGGTGCGCACCCGTTCGGCCAGGGTCGAATTGTCGAAGTCGAGTAACGGATCGCCGGGGTCGACCGTTGAACCTTCCTCGGCCATGAACTGGACCCGCATCTGGAACTGGGAGGTCTGAGGCGACTTGATCGCGATGGAGCGCACCGCTTCCAGCTCGCCGGTCAGCAGCAAGGAGCGCTGGAAGCTGCCGCGGTGCAGGGTGTCCCGCTCAGGCGGGTTCTCTTCGGCCGGAGCATCGCGGCCGGCGACGCTGAGGCAGCCGCTAAACAGCAGCGCGGCCAGCAGGGCCGTTCCGGCTGGAATCAGGGCGTGACGCCCGAGGGTCTTTCTGCGCGACATGATGTTCCCCCACGACGCGTGAGAGGAGCCCCTCCAGTCACCGTCCCGGGCGGCCCGACCGCCGTCAGGCGCCGCCAGACTGTACTACGCCCTACAAACCGGTCGGGTTGCTGCTTTTTTGCAGGCTTTCGGACCCGGAGGGTTCGCCGGGAGCCCGCCCACCCGGGAGCAAGGGCCCCGGAACGCTTACCGGGTGCGGAGGCGGCGGTCCCAGGGGCGTAGCTCACGGGCCCGGGCCAGCGCCGCCGCGGCCCCGGCCTCGTCGCCGCTCCTCAGGCGGAGTTCGACCAATTCCAGCCAGCCGTGAAACAGGGTGGGATCGAGCTGAACCGCCTCTTCCAGCAGGCGTCGCCTGCCGGTGGGGTCCGAGGCCAGCCGGGAGCGCAGGTAGCGCGCCCACCCCTCCTCCCTTTGCAGCGGCTCCTGCAGGATCTGCTCCGCCCGCCGGGTGTTGCCGGCATCCGCCTCGGCGGTCGCCAGGCTCCATCCGACCCAGCGTGCCGCCGGCAGGGGCAGCTTCCGGCTGAGGCCCAGGACCCGGGCGGTCAGCACATGCTCTCCCGCCGGCATCAGGTAGATCCCGGCCACCATCGGAAGCGCCAGCAACCAGACGGCGAGGGCCAGCCCCGCCGGGGCCGCGCCCCGGCGCAGCCAGTCCTGTTTCGACGGCCGCGCGCAGCATGCGGCGGCGACGCCGGTCAGCAGTAGGGGAATCAGCGGCTGATGCAGCCGGGTGTGGCCGTAGGCCAGCATGTGAACCGCCAGATACACCGCGATCCAGCCGAGCATCAGCAGCCGGGGGCGCGACGCGGGCAGCACGGCGAAGGCGGCCGGGCCACCGATCAAGGCCACCGCCGCGGCGCCCCAGACCAGGGCGATCAGCGCCAGGGCGATTCCCGGCGGAACCTCGCCGTACCATCCGCGCACCAGATGCCGCGGGACGAAGAAGTCCGGCGCCCAGAAGACCGCCAACTTCCGCGGCGCCCGGGCCAGGAACCCGCCGGGGTCCTCGAGAATCGTCGCCCGGGCTTCTCCGCGCAGCCAGGCATCCCGGGCGGGCAGCGACGGATCGATTCCCGCTCGCTGCACGTTGTAGCCCAACTGTCCCCACCAACCGTCGTGGGGCAGGGCGTAGCCCACGGTCTCGTGGTTGCCGTTCTCCGGGTTGAGTCCCAGGGACCACAGCCCCTGGACGTCTCGTGGGATGTAGGGGTTGTTGCCGCTCCACAGGTTGTAGCCCGCGTTGGCGTCGATCACGACCAGGCGCTCGGCCTGAATCGTCGCGTAGGTGGCCCAGGGCGCCAGCAGCAGCAGCGCGCCGGCGACACAGGCCGCGGCAAGCCGGGGGCGCAGGCGCCCCTGCTTGCGGACCAGCCACAAGGTCGAGAGCAGCAGCAGCGCCAGTCCGGTCGAACGGGTCAGCGCCGCGGCGCCCATCGAAAGGCCCGCCCAGGCCGCGACTCGCCGGCTCCCGGTCTCGTCGGCGGTGAGCAGGCGGTCGAGGCCCATCAGGGTCAGGAAGATATAGAGGGTCTCGGCCCAGAGGAGATGGGAGAGGGCGATATGGGTCGGGTACAGCGCCACCGCCATGCCGGCGAGGTAGCCGGCGCGCTCGGAATGCAGGCGGGTTCCGATGCGCACCACCAGCAGCGAGCTGGCGATCGAGGCCAACACCTGGAGCAGGCGGATCCCCAGCATCTTGCCGCCGGAGAGCAGCAGCCCGGCGGCGCAGAACAACTGATAGCCCGGTGCGCGCCAGACCACAGGCCGGCTCTCTCCCTGGGAGATCTTGCGGCCGAACTCGAAGAACTCGAGTTCGTCGTAGCGCGGCTGCAGATCGGCGAAGGCCAGCGCCAGGGCCAGCTTGATCACGACCGAGAGTCCGAGCACAGCCCAGAAGGCGCGGCGCATCCGATGTTCCTCCCACCACGGGTTCGATTTCGCGGTGCTGCCGGGACCGCCCACGATACGGCGGCTGAATCGTGGATACAATGCGACGATGCGCTTCGCCTCAAAGACCTCCGTGACGCCGGCGATCCTGCTGTGCCTGCTCCTGGCTGCCTGCGGCGGCGAGGGAGCGGCGCCGGACGGCCC
>CAZBZH010000393.1:0-4740 GCA_964496265.1 uncultured Acidobacteriota bacterium
CGACCCAGCAGTCCTCCTGACGGGCGGGGCGGCGAAGATCCGCGATGCCCCGTGGGGTGCCGCCGAGGGCGCGGCGGCTCAGCCCGCGGCTGATGCCCTCGCGGCCGTCCCGGCGCGCGGTGTAGCGCGCATGGACACGCGGACCGTGGGGGCCCTTTCCCACCAGGTAGGCCCGCTCCAGCCCGGTGAAGTGAACCAGCGCCTCCAGCAGGCGCGTGACGGCGGCGTTTTCTCGACAGGGGAGGCGTCCCACGGTATGCTCAGCTTCCGTCTTGATCTGGATGCAAAACCGCATGCCCCTTGCTCTTTCGCGCCTCGCCCGGCGCGTGCCGGTGCTCCTGCTGCTGGTCCTGATCCTCGCCCCGTCGGTGTGGGCCGAGGGGGATCGGGTGGTGCGCCGGGACGGAACCGTGGTGACCGGAAAGGTCATCCGCTTCGACGGCGAGGAGGTGCTCGTCGACAGCGACGGCCGCCGGATCACCATGCCCCGCTCTGAGGTGGCGTCGATCGAGTTCGCCAAGCCGGACGCGCCGCCGCTGGATGTCAAGATTCGCAGTGCCCATGCCGATGACTCCGTCGAGATCTATCTCGAAGACGCGTTGATCCTCCGGGGAGGACGCTCGGTAGGAGGATGGGTCGATCTGGGGCCCAAGCTCAAGGATGGGAACAACGGTTTGAGGTTACGGATTCACAACAAGCGGGGCGTCTGGGGCTACGACCTGACGATCCGGATCAACGGCAAGCTGCAGACGATCCGCTGCGGCAATCCCAGCAACAGCCAGGAGGGCTGCAGCTGCTGCGGCTATAGCGGCAGGGAAGTGGGCGCCATCGATCTGGACCCGATCTGGATCTACGTCGACCGCGAACTGGGAGTGGTGGAGGTGGAGGGACGATGAGCTTCTATCGCCAGGGCCCGAGCTTCCGCTCGGGAGGCGCCACGATCGGCGTCCCGCCGGTGACGCCGATGATCAAGAAGATCATCATCGCCTGCGGCGCGATCTTCGTCGTGCAGGAGATCCTGAGGTGGACCGGCATCATCGACCTCAAGCCGATCTTCGGAGCGTCGCCGGCGCTCATCGTGCGCGGATGGATCTGGCAGCCGTTGACCTACATGTGGTTCCACGGCGGATTCTTCCACGTGTTGTTCAACATGCTGATGCTCTGGATGTTCGGTGGCGAGCTGGAGCGTCAGTGGGGACCCCGCGCGTTCCTGCGTTACTACCTGGTGTGCGGGATCGGCGCGTCGCTGTTCATCATCGTCGGCGGTTTTCTCGCCGGTGACGCGGGTGCCTGGACGGTCGGCGCCTCGGGCGCGATCTACGGCGTACTGCTCGCCTTCGGCCTGGTGTTCCCTACCCGGGTGATCATGTTCTTCATGCTCTTCCCGATGCAGGCCCGCACCGCGGTGATGATCTACGGCGCGATCCAGTTCTTCGCGACCATGGGATCGACGGGAAGCGGCGTGTCCCACGTCGCTCATCTGGGCGGGTTGATCGTCGGCCTGGTCTACCTGAAGAAGTGGTGGCGTGTCGGCGACCTGTACCGCGAGCTCCGCTGGAAAATGGTCCGCCGCAAGTTCAAGGTCGTGCCCCGGGACGAGGACGACTTCCTGCACTAGGGGCGTGGGCGGCGTGGCCGCCCGTTCTTGTCTCCAGCGGGTCCGGCGCCGAAAACGAAAGGAGCCACCGCAAGCGGTGGCTCCAGCGAACGTTTCGATTGAACGGCGCCGACTAGTCCTGCATGCCCTCGGACAGCGCGCTGGCCTCGGCGCTCTCCAGGATCAACCGGCGAGCCGCGTCGGCACTCAGGTTGCCCTCGAGCAGGACCAGCTTCTGGTCCGACCAGGATCCGTTTTCGTACGCCGTGTAGTAGAGCGTGCGCGCGTGGACGAAGGTCAGGGTCAGGCGTCCGCCCAGCCACTCGGCGCGGATGTCCTGGACGTCGCGCACGTCGTCGGGCAGGTGGAAGCCGCGGTTGAAGTCGATCGGAATCGGCTCGTCGCGGATACCCCAGACGAAGATCGCCCCGCTGTCCGATCCGGGCGCCTCGACCTCTCCGGCCATGTAGGTCAGGTCGGGAGAGGGTTCGGTGGAGACGCTGTCCTCCCCGTTGATCGGCACGAGATCGGTCTCGTTGTCGCCGCCGGGAAGTGCTTCAGGGCCGAACTGGATGCGCAGGTTGCGATCGTTGAGGGCAATCCGGAACCAGCGGTTGTCGTCATCGTCGTTGCCCGACTCGCTCCAGATCACGTGGATCAGTCGTCCGTCATGGCGCAGCGAGGGGGTCAACGTATCGTTGGAGCGAGAGATCAGCAGCTCCGGTTCGCTCCACGCGCCGCCTTGCCAGACGGCCTGGTACAGATCGATGCCGTCCCCTTCATCCCGGGACCAGACCAGCAGGACCCGATCGCCGACCACGGTCAGCATCGGGTGGGTGTCGACGGCGAGATCGGTGGTGGACTCGATGGCCGCCTGGATCGTGGTGCCGTCGCTCAGTTGGCGGCGATGCAGCAGCAGGGTGCCGATCTCGCCCTGAGGTGCCGAGAATTGTTCCGAGCGCACCGAGTGAACCTCGCCATCGACCGACATGGCGACGTCGGCATGGGCGGGCACTCCGGCCAGGGCCAGGAGAACAACGACGATGGCGAGAAAGCGCTTCATCGTTTGAGGGTAATGATGCTGGCGACGTCCACCGAGCATAGGAATTCCTTCAACATGGGCAGCTCCGGATGGAGTTCCTGCAGCCGGTCGAAGTGTGCATCCCGCAATTCGGGATCCTCGATCCGGTTGCCGAGCTCGCCCAGCAGGTAGTGGCAGTTCTCTTCGATATCGGGATAGTCACTACTGACGGCGCGGCGCAGCGCGCGCTCGCCCATCAGGATCGCTTCCTCGTACTCTTCCAGCAGCAGGTGCCCGTAGCACAGGTCCTGGAGGCACTCGGCCTGGCAGCGGCGGTCGCCCGCTTCCTCGGCCAGGTCCAGTGCTTCGTTGAGCCGCTGCATGCCCTCGGGCAGGCGGTCCATCAGCAGCAGGCAGTAGCCGATGTTTTCCTTGAGGATCGCCAGCGAGTAGCGCGAGGGACGGCCCACCTCATGGTGTAGGCGCCAGGCGGTCTCGTACTCGACCAGGGCGTCGTCGGGATAGCTCTGGTTGAGCAGGATGTTCCCGGTGAGGGTGTGCACGCCGGCCCGCAGATCGTGGGCCTCGAGCTCGGTGGCCCGGTCCATCGCCCGGCGGGCGTAACCGAGGGCTCGCTCGTAGTGCCCCTGCTTGCGCAGGCTGGACGCGAGGTTGTAGGCGGCGGTAAAGGCGATGCGCTGGTTGCGGGCACGGAGCAGGATCTCGCGGAGACCCTCCTCGCCACGCTTGGCCTGGCCCATCTGGAGCCGAACCATGGCCATGTTCAGTTCCGCGCGGTCCACCGACTCCGCGGAGTCCATGGCGGCGCCTGCCTCTCGGGCGGACTGATAACACTCCAGCGCGCAGGCGAAATCCCCCTCGAGGGTCTTCGCCTTGCCTTCCGCCATGGCGGACCGGTAGCGTTCGTTTTGTTCTTCGTTTTTCACGTTATCGAAGATAGTCCGCGCGTAGGGGACGCGCCGTCCTTTATGCTATTCCGAAAAATCAGCAGGATTCGGAGCGCCGCGACGACTTGTAACGAATGTAGTCGAGCACTTCGATCTTGCCGCGCTCATCCAACTGGTTGAAGTAGCGCAACAGCTGCATGTCGAGGTCCGAGGGCGCTGCTCTGGGGAACTCTTCCCGGAAGAACTCGCCGATATCCATGCCGAAAACGGCCAGGATCTTGAACAACGTGTCCAGCGAGACCTTGTACTCGCCGTTTTCCATCCGACACAGGTCGGACTGCTGCACGCCGATCCGTTGGGCCAGCTCGGACTGGGTCAGGCCCCGGTCCTTCCGCAACTGGCGGACCTTGTTCCCGACCGGCACTCGTTGACGTCTGCGAACAACTCTTGCCATGGCACAATCCTCTAATTACAGGATTGCAATATACAGCGAAATCGCTCTGTGGGTGCGGGTTTTCAGCCCGGGTTTGGTTCTTGACACTATGTGGCCAGCCACATAAACTCGGGGTTCTCGAGCGGTCGAGACTCTACAGCAGCGGCAAAAAAAACCCGAGTGGGCGGGTTTTCCACTTTGCCGGGAGGTCGCCATCCAGGGGCCGTTTTCAAAGGAAACCCCGGAACTCCGTTCCCCAGACGCGTTCCGCCGTCGAGTTTGCTCTGAGAAAACGCCGCTTAGCTTGATTGTTATTACAGCAAAATTTAATTACTTAAATCGACTGTCTCCCGACAGTACGGCGAGCCGGTTCCACGGTCAAGGCAATTGCGCGTTGCCGTCACCCGTTCGCTGCGGTAATGACAACTTTGTGATTCAGACTCAAGCACGGGGGGCATAGGCCGCATGGATCCAGTACAAAACGACCGTGGATCGGTCCTCTCCAGGTACTTCTCCGAGATCCGCCAGTACCCGCTGCTCACCAAGGAGCAGGAAATCGACCTGGCCAAGGCGGTCAAGGACGGTTCCCGGGCCGCGCTCAACGAACTCATCGAGTCCAACCTCAGCTTCGTGGTCAAGGTTGCCAGCGAGTACCGCAATCTGGGCCTACCCTTCGAGGACCTGCTCAACGAAGGAAACATCGGCCTGATCGAGGCCGCCCGCCGTTACGACGCGACCAAGGGCACCAAGTTCATCACCTACGCCATCTGGTGGATTCGCA
>CAZBZH010000394.1:0-4723 GCA_964496265.1 uncultured Acidobacteriota bacterium
TCACCGTTGCTCTGACTTGCACGGTGTTCTAGTGTGACTTGCACAGTGTTCCAGAACGACGAACTCCACGCAAGGCCGGGGCGCCCGACACCCCCGAGCGACGCTCGATGACCGACGCGACGATCAACACCGGCCGGCTCATGCCTCTCCATCCAGAACGGTGATGCCGCCGCCGGGTTGGCCGGTCTCGATACGCATGCCGCTGCGCACCGGGATCTGACAGGCGCGTTGGTTGGGCACGCCGTCGATGCTCACGGTGCAGCAGTAGCAAACGCCCATGCCGCAGTAGGCGCCGCTCTCCACGTCGCCCTTGCGCCGGGCGATGGAGACCTTGCCCACGGCGAACAACGCATGCAGCACCGTGTCCCCCTCGGCACAGACGACCGCGCTGCCGTCGATCTCGACGGTGCAGTCGGACTGTCCCACTGGGCGAACGTCCGCGATGCGTTGCATGCTTCCCCCCGGGAACCGGAAGCCGGTAAATGTCCCCCCCGAACCTGGAAGGATACGATGGTCCTATGACATGTCCATCGGCTTTTGCAGGAGAAAAGACGCGTTTTCCGCAGCAAATTGAACAGCCTCCGGCAGTTTTCGGACAGAGGCTGAACACGCGCGGCAAGTCCGGAAAACACGTTCCGGTTTCGCCGGCCTGGATGTAAAAGGAATGTTCGATGGGCCGGCGAACCGGCGGCTCCGAACGGGACCGAGCGGGACCGGCTACAGACCCGCGGAGAAGCGGCGAACCACCTCTCCGGCCGGCACGACGCTGTTGATGCTGCCGGCACTCTTGCCCGCCTGCCAGACATCCTTGTAGGACAGTCCCTGAAGCGACGCGCGCTTGAGTTGCCACAGCGAGCGCAACGCGTAGATCGTGCGCATCCAGTGTTTGGTCTTGCGACCGCGAAGCAACCGGCGCGCGATCGGTCCCGCCTTGGTGCCCACCTTCTCGACGTAGGGGGTCTTGATGATCGAACAGGGCACGCCGCTGAGCCATTCGGTCAACACGATGTCCTCTTCCCGGGCGTCGAGGATCGCCTGCTTATAGTCGTCGTGGGCGGTGCACTCATCGGTGGCGATGAAGCGCGTGCCCAGCTGCGCCGCTGCGTAGCCGGCGTCGAGCGCCTCGGCGAAGGCCAGCGGATCGCCGATGCCGCCGGCGCAGACCAGCGGCAGGTCGAGGCTCTGCATCTCGTCGAACAGCGCCAGGTAGGGCTTGTCGCCGGCGTGGCCGCCGGCCCGCTCGTTGACGCAGATCAGTCCGTCGACTCCGCAATCCTTCGCCTTCTCGGCCCAGCGCCGCGAGGTGACGTCGTGATAAACCACGCCTCCGGCGGCGTGGACCTTCTCGACGACCCAGCTCGGATTGCCCAGCGCCGTGACGAAGAAGCGCACCCCCTCTTCCAACGCCACGTCGACCCAACCGCGCATTCGCTCTTCGTAGGTCCGGGCGCTCTTCTCGACGATGGCGTTGAAGCCGATCGGCCGATCGGTCTGCTCTCGAATCTTGCGAATGCCCTCGCGGAAGTCGTAGCCGTGCACGTAGACCAGGGAGATCGGCTGCACGATGCCGATACCTCCGGCTTCGGAGACCGCAGCCACGAGTTCGGGGTTGGAGCAGGGGTACATCGCCCCACAGATCAACGGCACCTCGATACCGAGCTGCTCGATGAAACGCTGAGAGGCGGCGGTCATCCCTTGGGCCCGATCTTCCAGGTCACCGTGGTGCGGGCCACCTCGTCCCCCGAGGTATCCTTGATCGAGGCGACCACATCGAACTGCTGGTCGACCATCTCGCTCGGCGGCGAACACTCGCAGGTCGCCGTCAACGTGCCCCGGGCCTTCTTCAGGTAGTCGATCTTGAGCGAGGTGACGATGCCTCGCATCTCCCGGGGCAAGCCGGCCAGCATCGCCAGGCCGCTCGTCACCTCACCGAGGTTTACCAGCGCGATCGCGTGGATCGAGTTGAGGTGGTTGCGCACGATCTTGCGGTCCCGCATCTCGACCCGGGCAAAGCCGGGACGCAGTTCCTTGACCTCGGGGCGCACGGTGCCGGTGTAGGGAACCATGCGGGCCAGGCCCTTGTTGAACAACCACGGGCCCAGGGGTTTGGGCGAGAGGGCTTTCCAGCGGGCCAGAATCGGATTGCTCATCAAAACCTCGCAGGTGTCGCGTTTGTGCCGATCCATGGTTCTACCGGCGTAAACGACGTTAACGCAAGGGTTTTTGCGCGGATCTGCTAGCGTTCAGGAGATGGCAAGCAGAACCGCGATAAGAAAAGCACGATTCAACCGTGCAGGTGCGGCGTGGTTGCGTTCGGCGCTGTTGCTGCCGGCGCTGTTGTTCTGCGCCTGCGGCGGCGAACCCACGCCGCCAGCCGCCGCGTCGCTGGCGCAAGACGACGCCGAGGGCGCGGTACTCGAGTATCTGTCGCGGATGGACGGCGAGCGCCGCGGCATGATGAACGTCTCCCGGGAGGATGGGCGCTTGCTGCGCCTGCTGGTCGAATCGACCGGCGCCCGCAACGTGATCGAGATCGGCACCTCCAACGGCTACTCGGCGATCTGGATCGCCCTGGGACTGCGCGGCAGCGACGGGCATCTCACCACCTACGAGATCGACGCGGAGCGGGCACAGCTCGCCCGGGATCACTTCGCCGCCAGCGGGGTGGCCGACCGGATCACCCTGATCGAGGGAGATGCCCACGCCGAGGTGCGCAAGCTGACCGAACCGATCGACCTGCTGTTTCTCGATGCCGACAAGAACGGATACCTGGACTATCTGCAGGTGTTGAAACCGCTGGTGCGCCCGGGGGGACTGATCGTGGCCCACAACATGCGGCTTCCCCCGCCGGACCCCCGGTTCGTCGAGGCGATCACCGGCGACCCCGAACTGGAGACGCTGTTTCTCGGCATGGAAGGCGCGGGGATGGGGGTCGCGCTCAAGAAGCGCTGAGCGGATCTACTCGACCGGTGCCGGCGCGGAAAGCTGGCCGTCACGCTGCTCGCCGGGGAACTGCACCGAGATCCACTGGAAGCGTTCCTCGCTCCACTGCCCCTCACGCAACAGCCAGTTGCGGACGAAGCGGGTGATCGTGCGGCGGCTCTCTTCCCGGGCGGCCTCGAGGTGACTCGGATCGCCGGCGTACTCCGACAGCAGCGGCGTCAGCGTCTTCTCCAGTTCATCGAAGCCCAGCTCGGGATCCGAAGGGAGCCAACCGGTACTGCGTGAGAGGCGTTCCAGGCGATCGGTATGGATCGCCGGCGGCAGGCTCGGGCGGATCGGCGGTGCCTTGACCACACAGACCGAACCCTGGGCCTCGAGCTCCCAGGGATCGTCGAGGCGCACGTGGTAGCGGTAGGTCACCGGAACCCGCAGCTCGACCACCGTCTCCCCCAGGGAGAAACGATCCCACAACACCTTGCGCTCGTCGGCCCGGGTCACGGTCTCGACCACCGTGGCGGTTGCTACCTCGAGATTGCCGGTGCCCGTCGACGCCAACTGCGGAAGGGCGGACTGGAAGGTGGTGGTGATGTTCTGGGATTGGAAGGCCTCGGCAATCTCCGGCAGGGCCCGGCCGAAGGCCTTGGCCTCCTCGACCGCCCGCTCGGTGCCGCTCAGCAGCTTGTAGCCGAAGAAGGCACCGATCAGCACCACCAGGGCCACCAGCCCCAGCACCGCCCAGCGGAACATGCCGTCGCCGGCGCCTTGCGCTTCGCTCTTACCTTCTTGACTCACCCTTCCATCATGAGGCCTGGCGCCGCATTTGTCCCGCACCGGTTTTCCGCGTTTGCCGTTAGTATGCGCCGGTGAGCTCGCAACCCACCGCTTTCGTCACCGGCGGCACCGGCTTCGTCGGTCTCAACCTGGTCCGGACCCTGATCCGGCAGGGCCATGCCGTGACCGCGCTGCACCGGGAGTCCTCGTCGATCGACGATCTGCGAGAGACCGGCGCGACCCTGGCGGTCGCCGATCTGCACGACGCCGACGGCGTCAAGCACGCGATCCCTCGAGGGGTCGACGCCGTCTTCCACGTGGCGGGCAACATCAACATGTGGTCCCGACGCAACCGGCAACAGACTCGGGACAACGTGCTGGGCACCCGCAACGTGGTCGAGGGAGCGCTGGCCCGCAGGGCGCGCAAGCTGGTCCACACCTCGAGCATCGCGGCCTTCGGCATCCATGACGGCCCGATCGACGAGGAGACCGTCGAGAACGCCAGCACCTCGTGGATCCACTACCTGCGGACCAAGCGCAGTGCCGAGACGGTGGTGCGCTGGGGCATCGAGCAGGGACTGGACGCCACGATCCTCAACCCGGCCAACATCGTCGGCCCCCACGATCGTTCCGGCTGGGGCGGCATGATCCGCCGGGCGGTCCAGGGAAGGCTTCCCGCCGTGCCTCCCGGGCGCGGCTCCTTCTGCCACGTGGATGCCGTCGTCGACGCGCACATCGCCGCCGTGGAGCGGGGGCGCACCGGCGAGAACTACCTGCTGGGTGGCGCGGATGCCGCCTATCTGGACCTGGTGCGCACCGCCGGCGAGGTCTCCGGCCGCAAGGTGACCCGGCGGGTCGCCGCCGCCTGGCAGCTTCAGGCCTACGCCCGCTTCCAGGTGATCAAGGCCGGCCTCACCGGCGGCACGCCGAAGACCACCCCCGAGGCAGCCGCCCTGGGCAGCGCGTCGATGGTCTGCCGCAGCGACAAGGCGATCCGTGAACTGGGCTA
>CAZBZH010000395.1:0-4723 GCA_964496265.1 uncultured Acidobacteriota bacterium
CGGCGCGCCCTCGATGGAGCCGGGCGCCGGCTTCGGCGACCCCTCGGGCATGGCCCAGGGGAACCCCGGCCAGAACCCGCAGATGAACCTGGGCAACGATCCCGCCAGTCTGAGTGACACGAACCCGGGGAACGCCAACCCGGGGACGGCCAAGCGGGGCAACCAGGACGCCATGGTCGAACTCGGTCTCGAGCGGGCCAACAACTTCCGCGGCGACCCGCAGGCCCAGCCCCGGCGCCAGATGGCGCTGGATCTGCCCGGCGGGGACTACGAGCAGCAGCCGGTCAACGGCCCCAAGGCCATCCAGGTGGGCGAGGCCAAGCGCTACGTCGGCCAGGTGATCCAGGTCACCCGGGACAACGGCTCGGACATGCGCGGCCGCCTGACCGAGGTCACCGGCAACGCCCTGGTGCTGGAACAGGAACTGTCCGCCGGACACGTCTCCTTCCGCGTGCGCAAGGACGAGATCGCCGCGCTGAACATTGTCCCCCGCCGCTAGCGTCCCGCACAACAGGGCACTGGCGGAGCGCCGGGCAATCGGCGCTAAACCCACCCCGACAGGACCCGATAAGCTCCGTCCGCGACTGTGTTAGAGTCGCGGACGGAGCGTCCTTTGAGCCGAATGATCGCCATCGTCGGGTTCCAGCGGTCCGGCACCAACATGGTCCGCAGCCTGCTGGCGACCCATCCCCGCCTGCGGATCTACGACGAGATCTTCAACGCCCGGCGTCCCGAGATCGCCGACGACGACGGCGACCCGCCGCGCAACTTCTGGAACTACATGCTCCGCCGGGCCGAGACCGATCCGGGGATCGTGCTGCCCATGCGCCGCCCCGCACTGGTCGGCGAGTATCTCGACGCCCTGCTCGAGGCCAGCGTCCCCTCGGTGCCGGTGATCGACATCAAGTTCAACTCGTTCCACCACGCCAACGCCGGCTGGCACTCCCTGACCCAGCCGCCGCAACTGCTCGATCTGCTGCGCGAGCGGGAGGTGCCGCTGATCCACCTCTACCGGCGCAACCGGCTCAAGCGGGCGCTGTCGGCCCAGACCGCGCGCAAGACCGGGATCTACGCCGTGCGCAAGGAGATCGACACCAGCGACCGGCACACCGCGGTCGACCCGCGGGCGCTGCTCGGTGACCTGGTCGCCGACCACATCGAGGTCCAGCAGGTGATGCAGATGCTGGCCAGCTACCCGTTGACCGCCCAGGTGGACTACGAAGACCTCTACCGGGGCGACAGCCGGGAGCCCGATCTGTCCCCCCTCGGGGATGCACTGACCCGCTTCGACCTGGCCGGGCCGATGACCACCGAGAACCTGGTGCGTAAGCTCAACTCCGACCGGCTCCAGGATGTGATCTCCAACTTCGACGAGGTCCAGGCCGCCCTCCAGGGCACCCCCTTCGCCGAACACCTGGCCAGCTGACCCCACCTGCCCGGGGCCAGGTCGCCCGGACCACGCCGCGATCGTTCCGCGCCCCCTCTCGGTTTCCCGCTTCCACGGCTTCGGGGTACTATTTCCGGCTATGGCCGACCCAGTCATCCGATGTATCCGTTGCAAGGATCCGATCCCGTCGGGCGGGCGGTTCTGTCCGTCCTGCGGCACGGCCACCGACCCCACCCAGACGCCGACCGAGCTGAGCGTCGACGGGGGCGATCCCTCCCAGCAGGAAACGGTCGTCGAGAGCGCCGCTTTATCCAGCGCCCCATCGATCCTCTCGTCGGGCAGCGCCTCGGGCGACGGCGAAGGAGGGTTCTCCCCGGGCCAGACCGTGGCCGGCCGCTATCGCATCGTGGGCAAGCTCGGCCGGGGCGGCATGGGCGAGGTCTACCGGGCCGACGACCTGGTGCTGGGCCAGACGGTGGCCCTCAAGTTCCTGTCGCACCAGCTGGCGGGTGACGCGCGGGTGCGGGAACGCTTCTACGGCGAGGTGCGCACGGCGCGGCAGGTGACCCACCCGAACATCTGCCGGGTCCACGACATCGGCGAGGCCGACGGCCGGCTCTATCTGTCGATGGAGTACGTCGACGGCGAGGATCTCTCTTCGCTGGTGCGGCGGATCGGCCATCTGCCTCAGACCAAGGCGGTGCAGATCGCGCGGCAGCTCTGCGCCGGCCTGGCCGCCGCCCATCAGCAGGGCCTGATCCACCGGGACCTCAAGCCGGCCAACATCATGCTCGACGGCCGGGGCCAGGTGCGCATCACCGACTTCGGTCTCGCCGGTCTCGCCGAGGAAGTGCGGGACATCCGCTCGGGCACTCCCGCCTACATGGCGCCGGAACAGCTCGCCGGACGTGAGGTGACCGCGCGCAGCGACATCTACGCCCTGGGCCTGGTGCTCTACGAGGTCTTCACCGGCAAGCCGCCGTTCAAGAGCGACGACGTCACGTCGCTGAAGAAGATGCAGGAGACCCAGACGCCGGCGAGCCTGACCACCCTGGTCGACGATGTCGATCCGGTGGTGGAACGGGTCATCATGCGCTGCCTGGAGAAGGACCCCGAGGACCGTCCCGAATCGGTGGTCACGATCATCGCGGCGCTGCCGGGGGGCGATCCGCTGGCCGCGGCCATCGCCGCCGGCGAAACGCCCTCTCCGGAACTGGTCGCCGCCGCCGGCGCCAAGGGCACCATGTCCCTGCCGGTGGCGATGTTCGCCCTGGTGGTGGTGGTCGGCTCGATCCTCGGCATGCTTCCCGCGGCGGGGCCGCTGATGATGATCGGCCACGTCGAGCACAAGCCTCCGGCGGTGCTCGAGGAGAACGCGCGGGAGCTGTTGAGCGCGATCCGGCCGGCGCAGCAGGACAGCCCGGATGGCGGCGCCATGGACAGTGCCGGGGCCTTCGCCTGGGACTGGCAGCCCCGCACCTTCGCCCAGAACCGTAAGGATGAGGAGGCCACGCCGATCGATTGGACCAGGCTGCCGATGCTCTACTACTGGTATCGGGAGTCGCCGGATTCCCTCGAAGCGGAGCGCGGCTTCAACTCCCGGGTCAGTCAGAACGACCCCCCGTTGACCGAAGCGGGCATGACCCGGATCTTCCTGGACGCTACCGGCAAGCTGCTGGAGTATCGCGCCGTGCCCGCCAGCGAGCTCGTAGACGATGCCGCCCCCCCGGCTGAGGTCGACTGGGCTCCCTTCTTCGAGGCGGCGGGTATCGATCCTGCCGCGCTCTACACCGAGGCACCCAAGCGGGCGCCACCAGACCACGCCGACCAGGTGTCCGCCTGGTCGTGGACCGACGAGCAGAACCTGAGGTACCGAATCGAAGCGGCCTCCCGCCAGGGCACGCCCCAGTTCTTCGCGGTGCTGGGACCGTGGAACACCGAGAGCCTCGGGTCGCCTCCGCAGCAGGGGGTGCAGCGCCATCGCTTCGTGACCATCCTGGTGCTGGTGAGCTTCATCAGCCTGGCGCTGACCTTCGCGGTGCGCAATCTGAAGCGGGGCCGCGGCGACCTGCGGGGTGCCACCCGGCTCGGCGTGTTCGCCATCGTCTGTCACCTGGGTGCAGCAGCCATCCGTGCCGACCTCGCTTCGTCGGTGACCGGTGTCTGGGGTCAGCTGGTTCGGGCCACCGGCTTTTCGCTGTTCATCGCCATGCTGGTCTGGGTGCTCTATCTGGCACTGGAACCCTACGTGCGCCGGCGCAACCCCCAGAGCATCGTCTCCTGGACCCGGCTGGTTTCGGGGCGCTGGCGAGATCCGCTGGTGGCCCGGGATCTGTTGCTGGGCCTGGCCGCCGGCTGCCTGATCTCCTTCGTGCTGTACTCGCCCAGCCTGTTCATGGAGCTCCCACAGCTCCCGCAGCAGAACAGCCTCTACGCGGTTCAGGGTTTCGAGTACACCTTCGGGCAGCTCCTGTTCGTCGCCCCGGACCAGGCCTTCGGCGCCATGTTCATCTTCTTCGTCTGGTTCGCCCTGCGCTGGGTCTTCGGCTGGCTGGCCGGGTTGATCTCGCCGAAGCTGCGGCTGGAGTGGATGGGAGACCTGCTGCTGCTGGCCCTGATGGTGCTGAACTTCCTCGGCCAGAATACGAGCAGCACCGTCGGTATGGTCTTCGGCGCCATCGCCGCCTTGATCCTGACCCTGACCACGATTCGGCTAGGCTTGCTGGCCCTGGTCGGAACCCTATTCGCGGTGTCGCTGGTGGCCAACACCGCCGTGCCCCTCGACTTCTCGGTCTGGTGGGCGACCAACACCCTGTTCCTGTGGCTGATCGTGGCGGGGCTGGCGGCGTGGTGCGCCCACTCTGCCGTCGGTCGCTTCGCAGCAGAGTAGGCGCGGTCGTTTTCCACCGTCTCCGCGGTTCGCGGAGAGATCAGTCGCGCAGGTCGAGCCGCACGTCGATCTCGTGCCCTGCCTTGACCCGCACCCGCTGTCGGGCCACGTCACCGTCGGGGGTGACCAGCTTGATCACGTGCCAGCCGGGGAGCAGGCGCAGCTTGCCGGGGTAGCCGTCGAACTGCCGCACCTGGCCGCGATAGGCGCCGTCGACCCAGACCTCGGTCCTCTTCGGTTTCACGTTCAGGTCGATCACTCCCCGTGCGGGACCGTTGACCTTGACCGGGCGCGGCTTGGCCACGACGATCACCGCCCGGCCGGCCTGAACATCGGCCGAGGGCATCGCAAGAAAAACCATACCGGCAGCGGCGAGAATCACGTTTCGGAACTTCATGGCGTTGCTTCCTTCTGTCCCCCTGCTTGCTCGTGCCCATGTTGGACTC
>CAZBZH010000396.1:0-4708 GCA_964496265.1 uncultured Acidobacteriota bacterium
GGCTGACGCAACGCACCGGATAGCCGTCATCGGCCATCGCCGAGAAGCCCTCGTAAAGCCCGTCGAGACGCATGCGCACCCGGGTGGTCATCTCCTCGCGGTAAGCGGAGACCGCCCCGGTATCCGCCAGGAACCTGGCCAGGGCGATCTGCTCCGGTCGCGGCGCCCAGGCGCCGACGTGGCCGATCAGGTCCTTCATCCGCGCGGTAACCGCCGGCGCGGCCATGGCCCAGCCGACCCGCAGGCCGGTGGCGGCCAACGCCTTGGAGGCGCCGTCGAGGGCGATGACCCAGGGAGCGACCTCGGGAACCAGCGCCGCCGGGATGTGCGTGCGGGCGCCGCCGAAGACCAGCGAGCCGTAGATCTGATCGTAGAGCAGGAACAGGTGGGGGCGTCCCGCGGCGGTGCGGCGGGCGTTCTCCTCGACCACCGCCTCGCAGATCGAGCGCAGGGTCGGCTCGTCCATCACCGTGCCCGTCGGGTTGAGCGGGCTACAGAGACAGAGCAGGCGGGCGTCGGAGAGGTGCGGCCGCAGCAGGTCGAGGGTCGGCATGAAGCCGTTGTCCACGTCGGTCGGGACCGCGACCCCCTGGGAGCCGGTCAGCCACACGTAGTGATTGTTGTTCCAGGAGGGGACCGGGTAGACCACCTTGTCGCCGGGCTCGACGACGCAGCGATAGGCGGCGTAGAGGATCGGCCGCGCGCCGCCGGTCACCAGGATCGAGCCCAGGGGGTAGTCGACCCCCCATTCACGCCCGATGTAGTCCACGATCGACTGCCGCAACTCCAACACGCCGTCGGACGGCGGGTAGTTGGTCTCCCCGGAATCGAGGGCGTTCTTGATGCCGTCGAGCAGAACCGTCGGGATCGGGAACTGCCTGGCGTCGAAGTCGCCCACGGTCAGGTTGCAGACCGACTTGCCATCGCGCACCATCTGGCGGATGTCGGCGGCGATCTTGAGGATCTCCGAACCGACCATGCCCCGGGCGACGGCGGAAAGAGAGTCGTCCACGGACTTCGCGTCACCGAAGTCCAGTTGCAGCAGGTTTTGTTGGATCATCCGGGAATTGTAGCAGTTCGACGGGTATCCTAGCGTTCTGTCAGGCGGACCCGCCGGAATCGGGCGGGAATTGACTCTCAGGAGGCCTCGACCTTGATCCGATCCCCTCGTGCCGGCCGCCGCCGGCCCGTCGCCGCCGCGGTTTTCGCCGGGCTTCTGCTCAGCAGCATGATGGCCCTGACCGCGTGTTTCGAGAAGGTGCCCACGCTGATCATGAACGAAGTCGCGGAACGCTACGTCAAGCTGGTGCTGGCCGTGGGACGTCATGACGAGGACTTCGTCGACGCCTATTACGGGCCTGCCGAATGGAAGGCCGAGGCCGAACAGGGCGAGCCGATTCCGGTCAAGGAGCTGCTCGCCCAGGCGGACCTGCTGGTGCATCAGGTGCAGACCGCCAAGGGACCGCGCCACGACTTCCTCGAAGAGCAACTGGTCGCCGTGCACGCTTACCTGCTGAAGCTCGACGGCAAATCGATGAGCCTCGCCGAGCAGGCGGAGCATCTCTACGACATCGAACCGCAGCCCCGGGACGTCGCCGAGTTCGAACGGGCAATCGCCGACGTCGAGGCGCTGCTTCCCGGCGACGGTTCGTTGCGCGAGCGGGTGCAGGCGTTCCGCGAGACCTTCCGCGTCCCCGCCGACCGGCTGTCCGATGTCGCCGACGCGATCCTGGCCGAGACTCGCAAACGCACCGCGGCGTTGCGGGAACTCCCCGAGGGAGAGCGCTTCGAAACCTCTTTCGTCAGCGACAAACCGTGGAGCGCCTACAACTGGTACAAGGGAGACCTGCACAGCCTGATCGAGATCAACACCGATCTACCGATCGAACTCCCCTCTTACCTGCACACCCTGTCCCACGAGGGCTACCCGGGGCACCACACCTTCAACAGCCTGATCGAAAAGCACATGGTGATGGACCGGGGCTGGATCGAGTACACGGTCTACCCGCTGTTCTCGCCCCAGTCGCTGATCGCCGAGGGCACCGCCGAGGCGGGAGTCGGCGTGATCTTCAGCGACGAGGAACGGGTCGCGTTCCTGCAGGACGTGCTGGCGCCGCTGGCCGGCCTCGAGGACCTGGACTTCGCGAAGTACGACGCGTTGTCCCGGGCGATGGCGCCGCTCAAGTACGTGCGCCCCGAGGCGGCGCGGATGTTGCTCGACGAGGGCGCTGCCGAAGAGGACGTCGCGGCGTTCATGGTGCGCTTTGGTCTCGTCACCGAGGACCGTGCCCGCAAGTACATCGACTTCATTCGTCGCTACGGCGCCTACGTCTACAACTATCCGGTGGGTGAAGATCTGGTCAACGAGCATCTGGCCAAGCAGCCCGACCGGGTTGCCGCCTACTTCGAGATCCTGATGCCCGAGCCGATCGTCGAAGAGCATGAGACCCGCTCGGGTCCGCGGGCATGGACTCCGTCACGCCTGGCGGGCAAGGAAGAGCCGAAACGGCGCCGCGCCCACTAGTCGACGACAGCGCGGTGTTCGGCCAGGAGATCGACCAGCTGCTGGTGGTCCCGGCGCGCGATGTCCAACGTGCTGATCGCCGCTTCCGCCTCGTCGTCCCGCTGACGCACGAAGACCACCCGGCCGGCGAGCCGCACCGCGGGACGTCCGTCGGGAAGCTCCAGGCGAATATCGACCAGGGTGCCCAGCGGCATCCGCCGCGGCGTGGCGAAGGACATACCCCCTTCGCTGACGTTGCGGGTGACCAGCGGGTACTCCTCCTCGTCCCCTAGCCTCAGCGTTCCCTGGAGTTCCAACGCCACGCGTTCATAGGAGCGCACGCTGTTGCCGAACAGGTGAACCTGATTCTTGCCGCCGGACTTGGCGGCGTAGAGCGCCGCGTCGGCGTGCTGCATCAACAGCCCCGCCTCCCGGGCGTCGGCAGGGAAGGTCGCCACGCCGATGCTCATGGTCGGTGCCGGCTCCCCGTCACAGCGTTCGGCAATACGACGGCGACTGCAGCACAGCACCCGCTCCCCGACCTTGGCCGCGGCGGCCTTGGCGGTTCCCGGCAACAGCACCGCGAACTCGTCGCCACCGTAGCGGGCGACGATGTCGGAGACCCGCACGTTGTCTTCCAGGCAACAGGCGACCGCCGCCAGCAGGTCGTTGCCCGACTCGTGGCCCGCCCGGTCGTTGTAGGCCTTGAAACCGTCGAGATCGCACATCATCAGCGAGAGCGGCAGCCGGTCCTGATCGGCCCGGGCCAGTTCGCGAGGCAACGACTCCTTCAGCGAGCGATAGTTGCGCAGGCCGGTCAGCTCATCCCGGTAGGCCGCCTCGGTGGTCTGGCGCAGGGTGCCCGCGTCGATCAACGTCGGGTTGCGCAGGATGCCTTCCTCGTCGAGGAAGTAGCGCATGGCGGCGATACGCGGATCGATCCGCTCACTCAGCCGCCGCTCCATCTCCTCGCGCATGCGGCTGATCGCCTGCCAGTGACGCAGCGCGTCCTCGGGCGGGAAGCGCAGATGCGCCATCTGATACAGCAACTCTGCGTAAACTTTTTGCTCGTGACGTTCGACCAGCCGGCACAACGCGGTATCCAGGTCGAGCTGGGCGAGAACCGGAGAACCGAGCAATCGATCCAACGCCTCGCGAAGCCCACCCTGGTCCGCCGGCGAAGAGCCTGTCCTCGTCGAAACGTCCGCGCTATCGATTCGATGCTGGGCCATCTCAGCTCCGATGATCGGTTGCGTTTCCGTCCCTCTCCGTCAGCTTCGCCGAATCTGCTGCCTGACATTCCGTTTGGCAACATAAGAACTTTCGGTTTGAACGGATTTGGACGAAGTTCTACGCGGTTTCCCGCCTATCATGACTCGATGAGCGAGACCCGATTGATCCAGTACGGGGGCCTGACCGGACGCACCAGCCTCTCGCCCCCCTGCGCCAAGATCCACATGGCCCTGGCCTACAAGGGCGTGCCCTACCGCACCCTCAACCTGTTCTCTCCGGCCAAGGTCAAGCGCTACAACCCGCGGGGCCGCGTACCGGTGCTGCTGCACGACGGCGACACCCTCGTCGACAGCAGTGACATCCTGGCTGAACTGGAGCGTCGCTTTCCCGACCCACCCCTGTTCCCCGCGGATCCGGCAGTTGCGGCCGAGGCCAAGCTGATCGAGGACTGGGCCGACGAAGTGCTCTACTTCTACCTGGTCTACCTGCGCTGGGTCGATGACGAGGGCTTCCGGCGGATGAAGGCCTCGGTGCTGCACCGTTTGCCGCTGCCGATCCGCTGGATCGCGCCGGGGGTGGCCCGCAAGGCCGCGAGCAAGCGCCTGCACTTTCAGGGTACCGGGCTCAAATCGGGAGAGGTGGTCCGGCGGGAGTTCGGCGAATGCCTCGACGCTCTTGCCGGGCGGCTCGACGCCGGAGCGCCGTTCCTCGCCGGCGAGGCGCTGACCCACGGGGACCTGGCGGTCGCCGCGGTGCTCGATCAGTGCGGCCTCGACCTGCTGATGCCCGAGACCGCCGCGGAGATCGGCAAGCGGCCGGCGCTGGTCGCCTGGCTCGCGCGGGTGCACGCCCTGCTGCCCAACGCGGCACAGCCCGGCGACGACGGGAATCCTACTCCAGCGACGGGCTGAACCGGCGACAGGGCGACCGGCGACGGGCCGACCGGGGGAGCCAACCTTCAACCGGCTCGCC
>CAZBZH010000397.1:0-4703 GCA_964496265.1 uncultured Acidobacteriota bacterium
CTCGGCGCGGGGAAACAGGTGTTCGCGAACCGCGGCGAGGACATCGTCGTCCATCACCCGGGTCTCCCCCACGTGCACTACCGGCGCAACGACCAGATCGATCGGACCGTAGGTGTCGATCATCTCGGCGATCAAGCGCACCTGCTGGCGGTCCCGCACGATGCCGACCCGGCCGTGGCGGGGCGCCGCGGCGGCGCAGACCATCTCGAACTGCTGGGCCAACAGCGTCAGGGTCACCGGTTCGATCGACTCGACCCGCACCCGGTCGGCGGCGAGCACCGAGGTCACGACGGTGCGCGGCAGGCACTGCTGCTCGGCGATCAGCCCGGCGTCGGCGGTCACCCCTTCGAGGCCGAGATTGTCGGCGGCGTGGATGCTCAACACCGCCGGGAGGGGGGCCATCAGCCCTCCCCGCCGGCGCCGCCTCGCAGGATGCGCCGCAGCGCCGTCGCATCGGACAGGGCGGCGAGAAGATCGAGCAAGCCCAGACCGCTGACCGCGCCGCGGAACCAACCGGACTCCAACCAACCGCCCAGGGCGGTGGTGGCGAACACCAGCGTTCCCTTCTCCCATAGCGGCGTCCAGGGCGCGATCATCAGGAACACACCCAGCCCCGCGAACAGGTAGACACGCATGGCGCGATGGAGTTGTGCGGCCAAAGCAGACTCCCGGCAGATTACCTGGGCATCCTAGTGCCCGGCCCCGGCCGCCTGCCACCCATTTCCCGGGAGCCCGGCGGGAGGGTTCGGGCCCGCCCCCCCTCCGCCGCAACAGGGGTGGCGGAGCGGCGACCGAGCCGACTAGACTCCCGGCATGCAAAAACCCGTGCCCCTGCTCGATCTCAAGGCGCAGTTCGACGGACTGCGTGAACCGGTTTACGACGCGATCCGCGAGGTCGTCGAATCCCAGGGATTCGTGCTCGGCCCCAAGGTCGAGGCCTTCGAGGCGGATGTCGCCGCCTACACCGGCGCGAAGCACGCCATCGGCTGCGCCTCGGGGAGCGACGCGCTGATTCTGGCCCTGGCGGCCCTTGGAATCGGCGAAGGAGATCAGGTGCTCACGAGCCCCTTCTCCTTCTTCGCCAGCGCCTCCTGCGCCTACCGGGTCGGTGCCCGTCCGATCTTCGCCGACATCGACCCCGAGACCTTCAACCTCGACCCCGAATCGGTCGAGCAGGCGATCACCGACCGGACGAAGGCGCTGATGCCGGTGCACCTGTTCGGCCAGTGCGCCGAGATGGAAGCGATCGGGGCGCTGGCCGGGCGCAAGGGGCTGCCGGTGGTCGAGGATGCGGCCCAGGCGCTGGGTGCCCGCTACGAGAGCGACGGCGGCCTGGCCATGGCCGGCGCGATCGGCAGCATCGGTTGCTACTCGTTCTTCCCGTCCAAGAACCTGGGTGGTTTCGGCGATGGCGGCATGGTCGTGACCTCCGACGATGCCCTGGCCGAACGGCTGCGCATCCTGCGGGTCCACGGCGGGCGGCAGATGTACCACCACCCCTTCGTCGGCTGGAACAGCCGGCTGGATGCCCTGCAGGCGGTGGTGCTGCAAATCAAGTTGAAGCACCTCGACGCCTGGTCGGAAGGCCGGGCGGCCAACGCGGCCCGCTACGATCGCTGGTTCGAGGAGACCGGCTTGCCGGCCGGTGGGAAGATCAAACTCCCGGTGCGCATGCCCCGGGCCCGGCACATCTACAACCAGTACACCCTACGGGTGGAACGGCGGGACGCGCTGCGGGAGCACCTGGCGGGACGGGGTATCGGACAGAGCGTCTACTACCCGGTGCCCCTGCACCTGCAGGAGTGCTTCGCCGAACTGGGCTACCGGGAGGGAGACTTCCCCCGGGCCGAACAGGCCTGCAAGGAGGTCATCTCGCTCCCGGTCTACCCGGAGCTCGGCGAGGAGCAGCAGCGCGTCGTGGTCGACGCGCTGGTCGACTTCTACCGCTAGCCCCCCGCGAGGGACCGGCGGCGGCGATCAGAGCGCGGCGGCCCCGATCAGGGCGCGGCGGCGGCGCTCAGGGAGCGGCCGGGCTGGCCGCGGTCTCGTCATCGTCATCATCGTCGACGACGCTGTAGATGAGCGCCACGCCGGCGAGGATACCGACCACGACCCAGACCTTGTTGGCGTTGGACAGGCCGGCCCAACGCTGCCCGAGGTTGGCGTTGATCCGGGCGTTGACGCCCGGCGCCGAATCGGCGGAGACCTGCTGAAGATCCCGGCGAGCCAGTTCCCCGCGAGCCAGGGTCACCGGCTGCGCGGCGACCGGCGACGCCTCACCACTCGCGTCCCGCACCGCCAGGGCGTAGGTCCCGGGAGTCAGGTCGCTGAATCCGTAGATGCCTTCCTGGTCGGCGGCAGCCTCGGCGACCGGCTCACCGTCGGCGTCGAACAGCACCACCGCGAGTTCGGTGGCCGGCGCGCCGGCCTCGTCGAGCAGCCTGCCCTCGAGGGTCGCGCCCGAGCCCATGGCCCAGACCGGGGTGACCATCAGCACGAGAGTGAGAATGAGGAGACGCGCCACGTTGCGGCGCCAGGGGGTGGCCTTCTCGGTCAGCGAGCTCATGACTTCCTCCGTGGTGCTCCGGCGTCGCGCCGGGCTCGTCTTCAGGAATCGACAGTCTCGAAGATATCGGATCTGCGGTAAAGAGGATAGAAGGGCCAGCGAGAAAGCTTTTCGGTGCCCCCCTGCTCTCGATCGACCAGGCAGAGCACCGCGACCACTTCGTGACCGGCCTCGAGCACCGCGTCGATCGCCTTGAGGGTGGAGCCCCCGCTGGTGACCACGTCGTCGACGACGACCACCTTCGATCCGGGTTCCAGGTCCCCTTCGATCTGACGGCCGGTGCCGTGCCCCTTGCTCTCCTTGCGCACGATGAAGGCGCGCAACGACGCCTCATCGTCCTGGTGGCTGAGGGCCGCGACCGGGCAGACGATCGGGTCGGCCCCCAGGGTCATGCCGCCGATGGCGTCGGCCCGGATGCCCTGCTCCTTCAGCAGGTCGAGAATCACCCGGGCGGTCAGCCAGGCGCCGTCGGGGCGCAGGGTGGTCTTCTTCGAATCGAAGTAGAAGTTGCTCTTCCGCCCCGACGCCAGGACGAACTCCCCGAACATCAGCGAGTGCTCCTTGAGCAAGTCCTTCAAACGCGCCTTGTGATCACCCATTCAGAAGTCCCTCTCCAGGCTCAGGGTCGCCGCATTTTCGCCCTGATTCCGCCAAAAAAGAAAGAATAACCAAAATATTTGCACCATGCACTTTCAGTCACTATGTTCCGGCCCCGAACGCCCGTGGGGAAGGTCCGACGGCCGTCACCCAATGTATCTCAAGGAGTCGGAAGTCATGATCGAACGGACTCGTATCAAGGCGGCTTCGCCGGTTGTTTTCCTCGCCCTGCTCCTCTCGATGAGCCTTCCGGCCTGGTCGGCCGGGCCGGTTCTCAGCGGCCAGGTGCTGACCCTCGACCAGGGCAACACTCCCCTCGCCGGAGCCCAGGTACTTGCCCGCAACACCGCCAACGGTGAGACCTACCGTTCCGCCGCCACCGCGGCCGACGGGAGCTTCAGCCTCGAGGGGCTGCCCGCCGCCGAGTACGACCTGGCCGTCGAGCACGGCGAAGGGGTCTACGTGATGCCCTCGGCGATGAAACTGACTCCGGTCACCCCCCAGACCGTTCAGCTCGGTGTGCGCACCAACGCCAAGGCCAACAAGAGCAACCGCAAGAGCAACGCCCAGGCCCGTCAAGGCGCCGGCAAGTCGCTCTGGTCGAACCCGCTGACCGCCACCGGCATCGTGCTCGGCTCTGCCATCGTCGTCGGCGTCGTCGTGGACGAAGCGGACTCCGACGATGACAACAGCAGCCCGAGCGCCCCTTAAGATTTAATTAACGACAAACAAGACTTTAAGCTGTTGATTATTTAGATACATTCCGGCATTATCACGATGATGATGAACCGGCCACAGGCCGACGCCGAAACTCCCGTAGGACGCGAGGAAGCGTCCCAAGAGATCAATCTCCTCGACTACTGGCGCATCCTGCGAGAGCGCCGGGCTGTAGTCGTGGTCACGGTCTTTCTGGCCGTTGTTCTCGGGGCGCTGCACGCTTTCCTCAGCATCCCGAAGTACCAGGCGAAGACCACCCTGGAGATCCAGCGGCAAGGGCCGGACATCCTCACCTTCGAGGATGTCGTCGGTTCCGACCCGCTGGGCTACCAGGACTTCTACCAGACCCAGTACAAGATCATGCAGAGCCGCACGGTGCTCCGCATGGCGATTCAACGGGTCGACCTGCTGCACCGCCCCGAGTACGTCAACCGCAAACAGCCTCCGGTCAAACGCCTGGTGCGCTGGACCAAGGCGACCCTGCTGGGAAGCACCAGCGTTGACGATCCCCTCGACAAGGCACTCGGGTTCCTCGAAGACCGCCTGCGGGTCAGCCCGGTCCGGGCCAGCCACCTGGTGGAGGTCTCGGTCACCGACCGCAACGCGGAACTGGCGCGCGACCTGGCCAACGCCGTGTCCGATGCCTACCAGCAGTTCAGCCTGGAAGCCCGCTACAACATGACCGAGCAGGCCAGCGAGTTCCTGACCAAGGAGGTCGCGCGGCTGCAACACGAGATCACCGACCTGGAGCGCGAGCTGCAGGAGTACGGCACCGACCGGGCCCTGGTCGCACTCCGCGACGGCCGTGAAGACATCAGCGAAG
>CAZBZH010000398.1:0-4693 GCA_964496265.1 uncultured Acidobacteriota bacterium
CACGAGATCCTCGATGATCTCCCGCAACACCCCGGTCGTCTACCGGGCTAGCTCGCGGGGCTAGCGGCCTGGCTGGTTCCCAGCGGCTACCCGCCCGCGATCATCTCGCCGTAGCCCTCCCGAAAACTCGGGTACTCGAACCCGTACCCGCTCCCCAGAAGGCTCGCGTTCCGGCAGCGCTTGCTGCCCGCTCGTCGTGGCGCCGGCGCATCGGCGACGGGAGGGCAGGGGACCCCGAGGCGTTCGGCCATGAACTGCGTCACGTCGTTTCGCGCCGCCGGTTCAGAATCGACTCCCAGATACACCGCCTTCGGGGCGGCCACCTGCAGCAGATGCCGCAGCGCCCCGGCGGCGTCGTTCCGGTGGATGCGGTTGGTGTACTGCGCCGGGCCCGGATCGAGCCTCGCATCTCCGCGACGCACCTGATCGATCAGCCGCGTGCGGCCCGGCCCGTAGATGCCTCCCAGGCGCAGGGAAACCGTGGTGAACGGAGCGGCGTGCAGTACCTGCTCAGCCTGTAGCAGGATCCGGCCGTTGTAGCGCGGCGGTTCGGTGGGCGAGTCCTCATCGACCCATTCGCCGCCGGACTGGCCGTAGACCGCAGTGCTGGCGGTGAACAGCAGGCGTTCCGGAGCGGGAGACGCGCCCGCGAGTGCGTCGATCAAGTTGCCGAGGCCCTCGACGAAGATTCGCCGGTAGCCGGCCTCGTCGGGACTGGATGGCGAGGCGGCGAACACCACGGCGTCGAACGCTCCCGCCCTGAGCGGCGCCAGTGTTTCCGGCCTGGCCAGGTCGCCACGGATCCATCCGATGCCTTCCAGCGGGGCATCGGCCCGGCGCCCGAGGCCTGTTACCTCGACCCCGTCCCGGACCAGCCGCCGGGCCAGTTCTGCGCCGACGTACCCGCAACCGGCAATGAGGACCCGGCGGCCGCCGCCTGGGCGCGGGCCGCCGCCGGTGGTTTCCCCGGACTGTCCGTCGCCGGCGCTCGTGATTCGGCGGTCCATGCTTCGACGATAGCACCGCACCGCCCGGCCGAACACCGCTCGGCCGAACACCGCCCCACCCCGTAAACGCCCACCCCGCAAACCCCCGCCCGAAAAAAGCCCCACCCCAAAAAAGCCCCGCCCGAAAAAAAAGCCCCGGAAACGCGAGACGCGCCTCCGGGGCCTTCGATGCGCTGATTCAGGCAATCAGTCCAGCGAGCTCTCCACCTCGATGAGTCCCTCGAGAACCTGTCCGTTCTGAGATCCCGGCGGAGCGATCAGCTCCAGGAAGTACTCGCGGCCGGAGTAGTCGAGTCCACTGACGCCGTCCTGGTAGAAGTACTCGTGGTCGACGCTGAAGGTCATCGTCACCGGGGCCCCCTGGAAGGAGAGGCCGTCGGCAATGGCGAAACCTCGATCGTCAACGATGCGCATGGCGTAGTCGTGGGTCAGGTTGCTCAGGGTCACGCTGGTGTTGAAGTTCGGGCCCAGGCGGCCGGGGCAGTCCACCACGCTGCAGGGCTCGATGCGAAGCCGCATCGCCTCGGCGATGTCATTGTGCTGGAGGAACAGAGCCAACTGCTGGGCTCCGGCAAGACCGCTGAAGAACGCCAGCTCGTCGGAGTCGCAAGCGGTTCCCACGCCGTCGCCGTCGTTGTCGAACTGGGCGGCGTTGACCACATCGGGGCAGTTGTCGCTGGTGTTGGGCACGCCGTCGCCGTCCCGGTCGTTGTCGCAAACATCGCCGATGCCGTCCCGGTCCATGTCCGCCTGGTCTTCGTTGGTGTCGAAGCGGCAGTTGTCGCAGGCGTTGCCCAGGGTGTCTCCGTCGCTGTTGCTCTGGGTCGGGTTGAAGATCAGCGGGCAGTTGTCCGCCGGGAAGATCCCGTCGTCGTCGGGATCGTTGTCGCAGACATCGCCCATCCCGTCACCGTCGGTATCCCGTTGGTCGGGGTTGTAGGAGGTCGGGCAGTTGTCGTCGAGATCCAATACCCGGTCCCGGTCGTCGTCGTCGCAGACGTTGCCCACCCCGTCGCCGTCGGTGTCCTCCTGCCCCGGATTGATCCGCCGCCGGCAGTTGTCCGCGTCGTCGGGTACGCCGTCCCCATCGTCGTCGCCGTCGCAGGCATCCCCCTCGCCGTCGCCGTTGAGATCGAGCTGGGTGCGGTTGCTCACGTTGGGGCAGTTGTCCACGCCGTCCCGGATGCCGTCGCCGTCCCCGTCATCGGCCGGGGCGTTGGGCACCCCGTCACAATCGGTGTCCGGATCGCCGATGCCCACCGCCGCGTAGGCGTTGATCACATCGCAGACATCGTTGGTCGTGAACCCGTGGAGGCCGTCACGTAGGAATCGCTGGGCCTCGCGAACCGCTTCCTCGCCGAACATGCGCAGGTTGGACCAGGGGTGGGTGTGGGAGATGGTGACCGAGAAGATCAGCTGCCCGGCCTTGAAACGCCCAATGCCGCTGGTTACGAGGCCTCGGTGGGCGTCTCCGTCGGTCAGCAGGTAAGCCGCCTTGTTCAGCACGCCGTTGAGCGCGTGCACGCCTCCCTTGTCACAGCCGATCGAGCGCACCAGGTCCATGTGGTCCGGGTGGGGCATGCCCTCGCAGTCGTTGAACAGCGGCGGATCGGACATGTCGCGGATCGTGCGGGCGTCGGCATCGGAGCGGGCCTCGGCCAGCTGCCAGTTGCCGTCGAGCTGGGACCCGAAGAAGTCACCGATGTGCTCGCCGATGGCGGCGGGCTGGCCTTCCCAGAATAGCGGGATCGTATGGAACGCCAATCCGTGCCCGAACTCGTGGCCGACGATATCCGGTGAGGTCCAGCCGTCGCCGAAGCTCATGATGTTGCAGAACGAGGTGTACATGGCGTTGTTGAACTCGACGTCATTCCAGTGCACGTAGGCGCGGAAGCCCTCGCCCCGACCGCTCATGCCGCGCCAGCCGAAGTTGTTGACGAAGTGGTCGTAGACCTCATGGATCCCGTTGTCGACTCGCAGGCCGTCGCCGAACAGATCGGCCGGCGCGCCCGGGTAGGCCGGAAGCATGCCGTTCTCGTCGAACCAGACCGGTTTGTTCTCCCAGGGGAACGCCCAGCAGGTATCGCTGGATTCGTTCTCCGCGTCACGCACCTGGTAGTTCTCCGCCGCCTCGTGGACCATGTCGACGGTCCGCACGAGCGCCCCGGTTTCCGCGTGGATGAACGCGGCCCCGTTGAACGGCAGCCCGCCGTTGGGCGACAGGCCGGACACCGGCACCCAGAAGGCCACTTCGGGTTCGGGATCGTCCTGGTTGACCGGCACCCAGTAAGGCCGCGGAGCGCCGAGAGTCCGTAGGTTGGGGTACTGGCTCGAGAGCTCGTTGAGGGCGAACTGCCGGGCCTGTTCGGGGGTCAGCAGCACCTCTCCCTCGAACGTCCGGTCATCGCGCAGCCGGCTCGACGAGCCCCACACCGTGCCGTCGGCGACGAAGACGATCAGCGTCTCGTCGAGCACGGGAATGTTCTGCACCCGGCGGCCGAAGGCCACGGCGGTCATCCCTTCCCACTCACGGATTCGATCGAGGAACAGGTCAAACCAGGGGTTCTCGATGCCGAACAGGATGCGGTGGTCCTGGAGGTACTGCAGCGCAGCGTCCACCGGGTCGCCGGAACTGGCCGGGACCTGGACATCCAGGGTTTCCACCGTTGCATCGCCGAAGCGGGAACGCACCCCCTCCGGAGATTGTTGGTTGAGGTCCAGCAGCGCGTCCTCGACCGGATCGCGCCACTGAACGCAGAGACGGGGGACCGAACTCTCGTCGGTCTCCCGCGATGTGTATTCGGCCAGGTTGCCGTTGGCCACGACGACCAGGCCGTGGTTCGCCGTCGATCCGGACAGCCAGTCATCGACCAACCCGGCCACATCCCAGCTCCGGGCGCCGCTGCCCGCGGCCTGGCTTTCCACGGCGTAGAGCGGACCGATGTCCGGCTGATCGTTCCAGGTCAGGTTGTCCTCGAGCCAGGGATCGCTGGCGCTGTAGATCTCGAAGGGGTTTCCCTGGACCAGGGAGCTCTGCTGCAGAATCAGGGTCGCTGACTCGACGATGGCGTCTGTGGGAATTCCGTCCAGCGAGAACTTGAGGAAGCTGCGGTCCTTGCCGTCGTCTCCGGCAAACAGGGACGGAGCGCTACCGAAATTCTGGTTCGGCTGGGTCTGCCGGGCCGCGGTATCCCCGATCGGGCGCAGGCAGTCCGAGCGCGACTGAATGCGATAGAAGACGATCCCGCCGGCAGGCGGCAGATCACTGAAGTTGTAGCTCTCGACCTCCGCGAGGCGGTTTCCCGGGGAAACCACGTCGGAAGGGTCCGAGGATCGATAGATCTCGAAGGTCGGAGCGCCCCCGGTCCAGTTGAGTTGAACCGCCGGGTCTCCCGGGGTCCGCGAAAGGCTCAGATCCGGGTCGACCTGAGCGACCGCCGGAACCGTGCCGAGGGCTGCGGCAACCAGGGAGGCCAGTAGGGTCCATATCGGGATCGATCCTGTCGGCATCGATCCTGTCGCGATCGGTCTGTTGTTGTTCATCGTGTCCTCCACAAGCAGGCCCGGCCGGCCAGGATGCCCCCGAGAGAAGGGGGAATTGCTTGCTGTGCTCGCTGATCGTTGTGCTTGCCGATCGAGATGGGACACGGAATCGGGGCGGAAAAGCGGCAAGCTCGCCGGAGAAA
>CAZBZH010000399.1:0-4096 GCA_964496265.1 uncultured Acidobacteriota bacterium
GGGATGATCGCCCTCGACCCTCAGGGGCAGGTGGTCTCGTGGAACCAGGCGGCGCTACGCATCGTGCTGCGCGAGGCGGACGGGGAGGACACCCCCGACCTGATCGGCCAGGTGCTGCGGGACAACCCGCGGCTGACCGAGGCGGCCAGCGACGACGTGTTCAACGCCCGGCGGGAGCTGGAGATCCTGCGTCCCGACGGGACCCGGGTTCCGGTGGTGCTGAGTATCGTGCCCTTCGAATCCCGTCCCGGCCAGATGGGCACCCTGCTGATGATCCGCGACATGCTGGCCCTGCACAAGGTCGAGGCGCACCTGCTCGAGGCGGGGCGTTTCGCCGTGCTGGCGCACCTGGCCGCAGGCCTGGCCCACGAGATTCGCAACCCGCTCCACGCCATCGGGCTCAATGCCGGCGTCGTCGAGCAGTACGTGCTGCAGCTCGACGATTCACGGCAGCAGCACGCGATGAACGAGTCGCTGAACTCGATCAAGGACGAGACCCGCCGCTTGACCGATCTGCTCAACAACTATCTGGGGCTGTTCCGGCCCGAGCAGGACACCGGGCCGGTCGACGTCCGCGATCTGTGCGAGCGAGTTCAGCGCTTGCTCTACTACCCGGCCTCCCAGTCCAGCGTGCGCATCGAGCTTCACGGCGACGAGAACCTGCCGCCGGTCGAGGGTTTCTCGGCGCGGCTGCAGCAGGCGATCCTCAACCTGGTGATGAACTCGATCCAGGCGATGCCCGACGGGGGCACGGTGGTGCTGCGCACCGGCTTCGACGAGGGCTTCGTGCAGATCACCGTCGAGGACAGCGGCCCCGGCGTCAGTCACGAGGTACAGCAGGACCTGTTCAACATGCGGGTGACGACCAAGCCCGGCGGCGCGGGGCTGGGGCTGCCGCTGGTGCGGTTGATCGCCGAAGCCCATGGTGGCCAGGTGCGCTATCAGAATGGCGACAGCGGCGGAGCCGCCTTCGTGCTGCAGTTGCCGACCCGGGCCGGCGCCGCGGCCTGATCCCTACTGCATCCGCTCCAGGGTCCAGGGGACATCGATCGCTTCCCGCGCCAGGTTGTGGGCATCGAAGTGGTCCTTCATCGTCAGGACCTTCCGATACTGGGCCAGCGCTTCCTCTCGCTTGCCCTGGATGTCCGCCAGGCGGCCGAGGTCGAACACGGCGAACACCGGGAAGTGGGACTCCTGCGGGTCCAGGTTCAGTTCGAGCAACTGGGTCAGGATGCGCTGGGAGAGGGCGTACTCCTTAAGCCGGGTGTTGGCCGACGCCAGGTTGAACAGCGCCTGGGGGTCTTCCGGCTTGGCCTCGAGCGCATCGCGCATGGCCTGGGCGATGCCGGCGTAGTCCGAGATCAGATGGGCTTCGCTGGCCCGCTTCATTGCGGCCAGGTAGTCCACCTCGCTCTGGCGGCTGCCCGCGAACTTCTTCGCGTAGCGGGCCAGTTCGCTGTCGAGGTTCCCGGTAGGCACTCCGGCCGCCCGGGCAACATCCGCGGCGGTCAACGGACCCGGCCGGTAGATCGCCTTCAAGCCGTCGAGTCCCTTGCGTTCGAGCATCCAGCGGATCAGCAGCGCGGCGGTGCCGAATCCGGCCTGGGGTTGGATCCGGCGGAAGACCTCCTCGTCGAGGATCTGCTCGACCTTCGGCAGCTCGCCCGCATCCAGCAGCGTGCCGATCAGCAGGTCCAGCTCCATGCCGGCGAAGCGTCCCTGGTGATGAACGGCGAAGCCCTCGTAGACCGCCGAGGAGGCGCTCTCGCCCAGGCTGCTCTGGGTCAGGAGATGGATCTCTTCGCGGAAGGAGCGGGCGGCGGCGTACTCGTCCACCACGAACAGCTCTCCGCTGCGCGGGTAGGAATGGGCGCGGTCGGTCACGCCGGTGAGCTTCAGCTTCTCGTCGACGTCCTTGTAGACGTGAAGGCGGAAGCGATAGCCCTCGGGAGAGACGCCGAGCTTCTTGGCGGCCTCGAGGACCGCGGTGTCCCGCTGCTCGAGAATCTGCGCGGCCCGCTGGGGGGACATGCCCTCACCCGGATAGGTCATGGTGTAGTGCTTGCCGCGCAAGGTGCGCCGGGCGTTGTCGTAGGCCTTGAGGTCGGAGGTGTGGTCCTTCTCGGCGGTGTCGTCACGTTGAGGCGGCCAGGTCGGTTGCCGGGCGAACATGCCCTGGCGCACCGCCAGGTAGCGATCGAGGACGACCCAGTCGGAACCGCGGATCGGCAAGGTCATGAAGCGGTCGATCGGCGGATCGATCCGCGACCAGAAGAACAGCACCCGCTCCGGGTGGTACGGGGAGTTGTGGCTGAGCAGTAGGTCGAGCTGCTGACCGGTGTGGGTCTGTCCCAGGAATTCCAGCTTGCGGCCGTCCCACTTGAAGGGGGCCGGGACCTTCTCGTTGAACACCCGGTTGTCCCAGCCGAGGACCAGCATGTGCCGGGCCCGGTGGACCGGCTTGACCGCGTCGTCGGCGACCACCTCGACCTCGATGTCCCGGGACTCGGCGAGGAAGGCGGCCCGGCGCTCGGCGGACCAGCGATTCAGCTCCACGTCCTGGCCCGGGCCCGCGGGGTAGACCACCACCAGCCGGTCGATGTGCAGCAGGCGGGCGGCGCCGAGGTCGGCCACGCCCAGCTGGGCGGCCGCCGGAAGGGCCGCGATGAGCAGGCAGAGCAGGGCCGGAAGGCCGCGGGATGCCTGGCGCAGAAGGGTTTTTCGACTCACGTCAGACTCCAGAGGTGCTGTGCAGACTCAGAATGTTACGGGGGGATCCGGGCGCTGTCGAGGCGCCCGTCCAGTATAATCGTCGGTCATGGAACGACTTTTTGCCCTGGCGGACCTGCACCTCTCGACCTCCGGTGACAAGCCGATGCACATCTTCGGCGAGCACTGGCGGGACCATGCCGACCGGATGGCCGCGGCCTGGGACGCGCGGGTGGGTCCTGAAGACGTGGTGTTGTTGCCCGGAGACCTCTCCTGGGCCCGCAAGCTCGACGAGGCTCAGGGGGACCTGGCCTGGATCGGCGCGCGCCCGGGGCGCAAGCTGTTGCTCAAGGGCAATCACGACACCTGGTGGTCCAGCGTGAACAAGGTCCGGGCGGCTCTGCCCGAGGGCTGCGACGCGCTGCAGAACAACGCCTTCGAGCTGGAACGCTTCGTCGTCGTCGGCGCCCGCGGCTGGACCGCTCCCGAGGATCCGATCGCGACCGAGGATGACGGCAAACTGCACATGCGGGAGCTGGAGCGGCTGCGGCTCTCGATCCTCGATGCCGATCGCCGTTTCGGCCGGGACAAACAGCGGGTGGCGATGCTGCACTTTCCGCCGTGGCTGCTCGATCAGGCTCCGACCCGGGTGATCGAGCTGCTGCAGAAGGGGGGCGTGAGCCTCTGCGTCTACGGGCATCTCCACGGGGACGATCACCGCCACGCCGTCACCGGGGTGCGGGACGGGATCGATTTCCGCCTGGTGGCCGCCGACGCCGTCGACTTCGCGCCGGTGGAGCTGCCTTGAGCCCGACGGTCTATCGCTGCTCGGCGGCGGCGCGCTGGCTGCCCCGGGTGTTGGCCGGGTCGCTGTTGACCTGCGCCCTGGCCATCGGGCGCACGCTGGATCCGGGGCGGCAGGTCCCGATCTCCGGCGGCGTCGGTTTGCTCGTGGCGGTGGCCGGAGCCTTCCTCGCCCTGCAGATCGTGCGCGGAGGCTCCGAGGTGCGCGCGGTGATCTCGCTCCACGATCTCGGGGTCGAGTTCGCCGCGGGAGAGCACAAGCTGACCCTGCCCTGGAGTTCGATCCGCTCCCTCGATTTCGTTCCCCCGTTTCTGTCGCTGCGCCGCTGGTTGCCTGCCGGTCGCCTGATCGACGACGAGTCCCGGCCGTGGCGTCTGCCCGCGCTGCTCGAGGACGGCGACCGGCTGATCGAGGACCTGCTCGACCGGGCCGATCGCAGCGACCTGCGCTCGTGGTCCGAGGCCCGGGGCGTGGGGCGCAAGATGGGGCGCGCCGTGCCGTATCTCGTGGCCGGCTACGGGATGGCCGGCCTGCTGCTGCTGCTGACCGTGATCTGGGTGCTGCGATGAGGCGTCGACTGTT